>NZ_JBZAYE010000373.1:0-7399 GCF_058244205.1 Variovorax sp. 20P10.2.4 | reverse complement strand
CTCGATCCTGCACGGCGGCTACGGCGGCAACCAGCGGCTGGCCGAACCGCCGGCCGCGGCGCTGAAGCGGCTGCGGCCGCGCTACACCATCGACGACCGCACCGCCAATGGCGAGACGGCCACCACGCGCGCGGCAGGCTTCGCGAGCGAGAAGCGCGAGGCGCGGTTCGTGGTCATCGGCCACGGCATCAACGACGCGGCGCTGTCGCTGCCGGTGGAGGCGCCGCTGCGCAGCATGATCGCCACCGCGATGCGCGAGGGCCGGGTCGTGATCGTCACCGGGCTGTCGCGCCAGCGCATCGCGGTGCCGGGCCGCGACAAGTACGACGCGGCCATCCGCAAGGTGGCGCAGGACACCGGCGCGGGCTTCGCGGACTGGGGCGCGGAAGAGTTCAGGGCCAACGAGATGGCCGACATCCTGCACCCGGCGGGCGCCTATTCGCAGCGGCTGTCGATGCGCATCGTGCAGGCGCTCGACCGGCTGGCGCCGGATTGCCGGGTCTGAAGCGCGGGCGATCCGCCTTCGCCCGATGACCGCCCCATGAAAAAGGCCGGAAGCCCCTTGGAGCTTCCGGCCTTTTTGCCGTGTGTCTGGTCCCGCCGCCAGGAATCGAACCTGGATCTCAGCCTTCGGAGGGCCGAATTCTATCCGTTGAAATACAGCGAGAAATGGGTTTCCGGTGAGACCGGAGCCTCGCATTATCGCCTATCACGCGGCCGCTGTTTCGGCTTCGTGCACGGCCGCCCCATTCGCCCCCGTCTGCCGCGCGAAACCGAGGCCCGCGAGGTACACGCGGAAGGTGCGCCGGCCCGTGGGCACGAGGTCGAAGGCCGCGGGATCGAGCAGCCAGTTCTGGATCAGTCCGCTGATCAGCGCATGCAGCCCCTGCGCCGCCACGCTGCCGGGCACCGGCAGCTTGATGCGGGCGCGCCGCGCGGCCAGCCGCAGGGCCTTCTCGAAATCGACCACGCAGGCGTTGCGCGCATCGAGATGACGCTGCTGCACCGAGGCCATGTCGTGGGTGTATTCGACCTTGTGGGTCGCCACGTCGAACACGCGGCGCACCTGCGGGTCGGTGGTCATGAGGGTCAGCGCATGCACCATGCCCTCCTCGATCTCGGCCAGCGGGTCGTCATGGCTCAAGGCCGCGGCCTTGGGCGGCGCCTCCAGCGGAAGAATGACCCGCTCCATCATCGCGTTGAAGAGATCGGCCTTGTCCTTGAAATGCCAATAGATCGCGCCCCGCGTCGCCCCGGCCTGCTGCGCGATCTGCTGCAGCGTGGTCTGGGAGACCCCTTGCGCCTGAAACAGCAACTCCGCGGCATCGAGCAGTCGATTCCGCGTCGCCAGTGCTTCTTCCTTCGTACGACGTGCCACCAAGTCTCCTGATTTGTAAAGGCAACGCCCTTTGCATATCGTGGGGCCATTGCGTGGATGTCACTATACATCCATGAATGTATGTAAACTGTCGCCCTTCCCGATGGCCCACCTGGCCGTGCTGGCTTTCCGGCGCGGCCGCAAAAATCGCCGTCTCCCGTCTTCGCTTCAAAGGAATCGCATGCCTCTCCTGCATGTTTCGCGCCCATCGTTTCTTTCGCCGCGCCTCGCGACCGTGGCTGCCGTCGTGTTGCTGGTCATCGCGGGTTGTTCGAAGAGCGACGCGCCAGCCGGCGCCGGTGCTGCCGGTGGTGGTGGCGGCGGCCATCCCGCCCCCGAAGTGGGCGTGATCGTCGCGGCGCCGGGCGATGTCGGCCTGGTGACCGAACTGCCGGGCCGCCTCGAGGCCTCGCGCGTGGCCCAGGTGCGCGCCCGTGCCGCCGGCATCCTGCTCAAGCGCGAATTCCGCGAAGGCAGCGACGTGAAGGCCGGCCAGCTGCTGTTCCGCATCGATCCGGCACCGCTGGTGGCCGCCACGCAGAACGCGCAGGCCGCACTGGCCCGCTCCGAAGCCAATGCCGCGCAGGCCAAGGCCCTGGCCGACCGCTACAAGCCGCTGGTCGAGGCCAATGCGGTGAGCAAGCAGGAATACGTCAACGCGGTGGCTTCGCAGAAGACCGCCGAGGCCGACGTGGCCGCCGGCCGCGCCGCGCTGCAGACCGCGAAGATCAACCAGGGCTACGCCGACGTGACCTCGCCGATCTCGGGCCGCATCGGCCGCGCGCTGGTGACCGAAGGCGCGCTGGTCGGCCAGGGCGATGCCACCGAGCTGGCCGTGGTGCAGCAGATCAATCCGCTGTACGTGAACTTCACCCAGTCGGCCTCCGACGTGCTGAAGCTGCGCCGCGCGGTCGCCGCGGGCCAGTACAAGCGCGCCAGCGGCGAAGACGCGGCCAGCATCCGCCTGGTGCTCGAGGACGGCACCGACTACGGTCAGGACGGCAAGCTGCTGTTCTCCGACCTCACGGTCGACGCCACCACCGGCCAGGTCACGCTGCGCGCCGAGATCCCCAACCCCAAGGGCGAGCTGCTGCCCGGCCTCTACGTGCGCGTGAAGCTCGAGCAGGCGCAGGTCAGCAACGCGATCACGGTGCCGCAGCAGGCGGTCACGCGCACCCAGCAGGGTGACCATCTGACGGTGGTGGGCGCGGACGGCAAGCTGAGCCAGCGCACGGTGAAGATCAGCGCCGCCAAGGACAACCAGTGGGTGGTGCTCGAAGGCCTGAAGGCCGGCGAACAGGTGATGGTCGACGGCTTCCAGCGCCTGCAGATGATGCCGCCGGGCACGCCCGTGAAGGCCGTCCCGTGGACGAAACCGAATCCCAACGGTGCGGCGCCCGCCGCCGCGCCGGCAGCCTCTGGCGCGGCACCCGCCCCCCAGAAGGCAGCCTCGGCTCCGGCCGAGAAGAAGTAATCAAGGAGCGCGCCCGCAATGGCCAAATTCTTCATCGATCGACCCATCTTCGCGTGGGTGATCGCACTGTTCGTCATCGTTCTCGGCGGCGTGTCCATCACGCAGTTGCCGATCGCCCAGTACCCGCCGGTGGCGCCGCCCGCCATCGTGATCAACGTGGCCTATCCGGGTGCCTCGGCCCAGACGCTCGAGGACAGCGTGCTGTCCGTCATCGAGCGCGAAATGAACGGCTCGCCCGGCCTGATCTACATGGAATCGGTGGCGCAAGCCGACGGTACCGGTGCGATCACCATCAGCTTCGAGCCCGGCACCAATGAAGACCTCGCGCAGGTCGACGTGCAGAACCGGCTCTCGCGCGCCACGCCGCGGCTGCCCTCGGCCGTGACGCAACAGGGCGTGCAGGTCGACAAGTCGCGCGACAACTTCCTGCTGTTCGCGCTGCTCTCGTCGGACAACCCCGACGTCGACCCGGTGGCGCTCGGCGACTACGTCGCGCGCAACATCGTGCCCGAGCTGCAGCGCATCGAGGGCGTGGGCAAGGTGCAGCTGTTCGGCTCCGAGAATGCGATGCGCATCTGGATCGATCCGGCCAAGCTGCAGGGCTTCAACCTGTCGCCGTCCGACGTCAACACCGCGATCCGCGCCCAGAACGCCCAGGTGGCCTCGGGCACGCTCGGCGACCTGCCGAACGTGCCGGGCCAGGCCATCGCCGCCACGGTGACGGTCAACGGCCAGCTCACCAGCGTCGAGCAGTTCCGCGAGATCGTGCTGCGCGCCAACACCGACGGCTCGACCGTGCGCCTGAAGGACGTGGCGCGCGTCGAACTCGGCGGCCAGAGCTATGCCACCTCGGCGCGCCTGAACGGCGTGCCCGCGGTGGGCGTCGGCGTGCAGCCCACGCCGACCGGCAACGCGCTGCGCTCGGCCAAGGCCGTGCGCGCGAAGATGGTCGAACTCGAACGCTACTTCCCCAAGGGCGTGAAATGGGACATCCCCTACGACAGCTCGCGCTTCGTGCAGATCTCGATCACCGAAGTGGTGAAGACGCTGTTCGAAGCCGTCGCGCTGGTGTTCCTCGTGATGTTCCTGTTCCTGCAGAACTGGCGCTACACGATCATCCCGACCATCGTGGTGCCGATCGCGCTGCTCGGCACCTTCGCCACCCTGCTCGCTTTGGGCTTCTCGATCAACGTGCTGACCATGTTCGGCATGGTGCTGGTGATCGGCATCGTGGTGGACGATGCGATCGTGGTGGTGGAGAACGTCGAACGCATCATGAGCGAGGAAGGGCTGTCGCCGCTGGAAGCCACGCGCAAGGCGATGCAGCAGATCTCGGGCGCCATCATCGGCGTGACCGTGGTGCTGATCTCGGTGTTCGTGCCGCTGGCCTTCTTCGCGGGTTCGACCGGCAACATCTACCGCCAGTTCTCGGCGGTGATGGTGGCCTCGATCGGCTTCTCGGCCTTCATGGCGCTGTCGCTCACGCCGGCGCTGTGCGCCACGCTGCTCAAGCCGGTGGAAGCCGGCCACCACCACGAGAAGCGCGGCTTCTTCGGCTGGTTCAACCGCGGCTTCTCGCGCACCGCCAAGGGCTATGAAAGCGTCGTCGCGCGCATCCTGCGCCGCGCCGCGCGCTACCTGATCATCTACGCGGCGATCATCGGCGCGGTGGTGTACTTCTACACGCACCTGCCGAGTTCGTTCCTGCCGCAGGAAGACCAGGGCAACATCATCGTGAACGTGCAGCTGCCGCCGGGCGCGACGCAGGAGCGTGCGCTGTCGGTGATGCAGCAGGTCGAGGGCTTCATCATGAAGCAGCCCGAAGTGCAGAGCATCGTGAGCGTGATGGGCTTCAGCTTCTCGGGCCAGGGCCAGAACGCGGGCCTCGCCTTCGTGACGCTCAAGGACTGGGAGGAGCGCAAGGACCCGGGCAACTCGGCCAGCGCGCTCGCCGGCCGGGCCTTCGGCGCGCTCTCGGGCATCCGCGACGCCTTCATCTATCCGCTGAGCCCGCCGCCGATTCCCGAACTGGGCAACGCCAGCGGCTTCAGCTTCCGGCTGCAGGACCGCTCGGGCGCGGGCCACGAGGCGCTCGTCAACGCGCGCAACCAGCTGCTGGGCATGGCCTCGCAGAGCAAGATCCTGTCGCAGGTCCGTCCCGACGGCCTGGAAGACGCACCGCAGTTGCAGATCGACATCGACCGCGACAAGGCCAACGCCCTGGGCGTGAGCTTCGACGCGATCAATGGCGCGCTGTCGACCGCGCTGGGTTCGAGCTACATCAACGACTTCCCGAACCGCGGCCGCCTGCAGCGCGTGGTGGTGCAGGCCGACGCACCGGCGCGGATGCAGCCCGAGGACATGCTCAAGCTCAACGCGACCAACGCACAGGGCCAGCCGGTGCCGCTGGGCGCGTTCGCGACCACCAAGTGGGTCACCGGCGCGACGCAGACGGTGCGCTACAACGGCTATCCCGCGATGCGCATCAGCGGCGACGCGGCGGCCGGCTACAGCACCGGTGCCGCGATGGCCGAGATGGAAAAGCTCGCCTCGCAGCTGCCGCAAGGCTTCGGCTTCGAGTGGACCGGCCAGTCGCGCGAGGAAAAGCTCGCCGGCTCGCAGGCCATGATCCTCTACGGCTTCGCGATCCTGGCGGTGTTCCTCTGCCTGGCCGCGCTGTACGAGAGCTGGTCGATCCCGCTGTCGGTGATCCTGGTGGTGCCGCTGGGCGTGATCGGCGTGCTGCTCGCGACGCTGCTGCGTTCGTACTCGAACGACGTGTACTTCCAGGTGGGCCTGATCACGATCATCGGCTTGTCGGCGAAGAACGCGATCCTGATCATCGAGTTCGCCAAGGACCTGCAGGCGCAGGGCCGCGGCGTGATCGAGTCGGCGCTCGAGGCCGCGCACCTGCGGTTCCGGCCGATCATCATGACCTCGCTGGCCTTCGGCCTCGGCGTGGTGCCGCTGTTCACGGCCTCGGGTGCCGGCTCGGCGAGCCAGCGCGCGATCGGCACCGGCGTGCTCGGCGGCATGGTGACGGGCACCCTGCTCGCGGTGATCTTCGTGCCGGTCTTCTTCGTGGTGGTGCGCACGCTGTTCAAGGGCAGCGCGCGCCAGCACGAGGCCGACAAGCGGCATGCGCAAGCCGCCGGCATCTCGGAGGAAAAACATGAATCTCAATAACAGACTGATTCCCACCGCGCTGGCGGCCACGCTGCTGCTGGCCGGCTGCTCGCTGATCCCCACCTACGAGCGCCCCGCGGCGCCGGTGCCCACCACCTACCCGGGCGATCCGGCGCAGCCGGCCGGGCCGGCGGCGTCCGCCATGCCCTGGCAGGACTTCTTCACCGACCCGCGCCTCGCGGGCCTGATCCAGACCGCGCTGGCCAACAACCGCGACCTGCGCGTCTCGGTGCTCAACATCGAGCAGGCGCGCGCGCAGTTCCAGATCCAGCGCGCGGACCTGTTCCCTGCGCTGGGCCTGTCGGGCAACGGCTCGCGCTCGAGCCCCAACCCGTACCAGGCGATCGACAGCAGCCAGGGCAGCGTGACGTCGCAGTACTCGGTCAACCTCGGCATCACCGCCTGGGAGATCGACTTCTTCGGCCGCATCCGCGCGCTGAAGGACCAGGCGCTGGCGCAGTACCTCGCGACCGACGAAACGCGCAAGGCCGCGCAGATCAGCCTGATCGCCGCGGTCGCCAACGGCTGGCTCACGGTGCTGGCCGACGACGAGCTGCTCGAGATCACGCGCCAGACCTTGAGCACGCGCGAGGAATCGGTGCGGCTGACCAAGCTGCGCTTCGACAACGGCGTGTCGTCCGAGCTCGACTTCCAGGCCGCCAACTCGCTGGCCGAGACCGCGCGCGCCGCCTATGCGCAGCAGTTGCGCACGCGCCAGCAGGACGAGAACGCGCTCGCGCTGCTGCTGGGTGCACCGGTGCCGGCCAGCGCCTTCGCGGGCGCCAAGGGCCTGGGCGGCATCCGCCCGATCCCCGACGTGCCCGCGGGCCTGCCCTCCGACCTGCTGGCCGAGCGGCCCGACATCCGCGCGGCCGAGCAGCAGCTGATCGGTGCCAACGCCAACATCGGCGCGGCGCGCGCGAACTTCTTCCCGCGCGTCTCGCTGACCACCTCGATCGGCACCGCGAGCAGCGAGTTCTCGAACCTGTTCGACCGCGGCACCAAGGCCTGGAGCTTCGCGCCCTCGGTCACGCTGCCGCTGTTCGACGCGGGCCGCAACATCGCGGGCCTCGACTCGGCCAAGGCCGGGCGCGAGATCGCGGTGGCGCAGTACGAGAAGTCGATCCAGACCGCGTTCCGCGAAGTGGCCGATGCGCTCGCAGGCCGCGCCACCTTCGGCGAGCAGGCGCGCGCGCAGCGGGCGCAGGCCGATGCCGAGGCGGTGCGCTTCAAGCTCTCGGACCTGCGCTACCGAAACGGCGTGGCCAGCGCGCTCGACCTGCTCGACGCACAGCGCTCGCTGTTCACGGCGCAGCAGTCGGCCGTGACCACGCAGCTGCAACTGCTGCAGAACCAGGTCA
>NZ_JBZAYE010000372.1:0-7400 GCF_058244205.1 Variovorax sp. 20P10.2.4 | reverse complement strand
GTCGGGATGCAGCGCATCGACCGCGCCGGCCGCCAAACAACGCTGGCTGTCGATGGGATCGCTGAGCATGAGCCACTGCTGCGCGCGCAACGCCCCGATGCGCCGCGCGAGGAACCACGAGCTGCCCGCGTCGGGCGACAGGCCGATGGCCGCGTAGCCGGTGCGCAGCTTCATCGACTCGGCCGCGAGCACGAAGTCGCCGGCCAGCGCGAGCCCCACGCCCGCCCCGCCGACCGCGCCGTTGAGCACGGTCACGAGCGGCGCCGGGCCGTTCACCAGCCGCAGCAGCGCCGGATGCAGGGGATCGAGGATTTCATCGACCAGCGCGGGCAGGTCTTCCCCGGCCGCGACGAACTCCTCGATGTCGCCACCGGCGCAGAACACCCGGCCCTCGCCGGTCAGCAGCACCACGCGCGGCGCGGCCGCCAGCACCTCGTCGATCGCGCGCACCAGCACGCGGCTGCTCGCGGCGCCGATCGCGTTGGCGCGCTCGGGACGGCGCAGCACGATGCGGCCGATGCCCTCCTCCACCGACCAGGCGATGCCGTGCTCGAGCGGCATTTCAGATGCCCGTGAGGCCGCCGGTGCACATCAGCGTCTGGCCGCTGACGTAGTCCGACTCGGGAATGCACAGCAGGTAGACCGCGCCGGCCGCCTCCTCGGGCGTGCCGCCGCGGCCCAGCGGAATGGTCTGCTCCATCATCGACAGCAGGCCGGGGTTGATGCCGACCTTGATCTCGCGGCCGTCGATGTTGGCGGTGGTCGCATCGGCCGCGCTCGCGGTCAGCCGGGTCTGGATGAAGCCGAAGGCCACGCAGTTGACGGTGACGTTCATGCGCCCCCATTCCTTGGCCAGCGTCTGCGTCATGCCGACGATGCCGGCCTTGGCGGTCGCGTAGTTGGCCTGGCCCGCGTTGCCGAACAGCCCGGCCACCGAGGAGATGTTGACCACCTTGCGCACGGTGCGCCGACCGACTTCGGTCTCGGTCTTCGAGAGCTGGCGGATCACCGGCTGCGCCGCGCGCAGGATGCGGAACGGCGCCGTGAGGTGCACGTCGAGCATGGCGTACCACTGCTCGTCGGTCATCTTCTGCACCACGCTGTCCCAGGTGTAGCCGGCGTTGTTGACGATGATGTCGAGGCCCTGGAACTCGCTGACCGCGGTGCCGACGAAGCGCTCGGCGAAGTCGGGCGCGGCCACGCTGCCGTTGCAGGCCACGGCCTGGCCACCGGCGGCGCGGATGGCCTGCACGGTCTCGTCCGCGGGGCCGGCGTCGAGGTCGTTGACCACCACGCGCGCGCCTTCCGAGGCGAGCTTGAGCGCGATCGAGCGGCCGATGCCGCGGCCCGAGCCGGTGATGAGGGCGACCTTGCCTTCGAGTCTGGATGTCATGTCTGGATGTCTTTCTTCGTTGTCGATCCCTAGGCCAGCGCCACCAGCGCTTCGCCCGCGATGCGCACCTGGCCGTGCTGGTTGGTGCTGCTGACTTCCACGCGCACGCAGCGCTCGCCGTCGCGCTCGAGCTTCTCGACCACGCGGCCCGTGCAGCGCACCGCATGGCCCAAGTGGGTCAGGCCCTGGAAGCGCACGTCGAAGCGGCGCAGCTGCGACTGCGGTGCCCACTGCGTGAGCAGCCGGCCGAGCCAGGCCATGCCCAGCATCCCCTGCGCGAACACGTCGGGCATGCCGGCGCGGCGCGCGAAGTCGATGTCGATGTGGATCGGGTTGTGGTCGCCCGAGGCGCCCGCGAACAGCGCGAGCGTGGTGCGGTCGACCGGCGGCAGTTGCAGCGGCGGCAGTTCGTCGCCGACCTGCACGGTGTCGTGGTTCGGTGCGGTCATGGGGTTCCTCGGGCTCAATGCCGGCAGACGATCACGGTGCGCAGCTCGGCCACCAGTTCGTCGCGCTGGTTGGTGGCGCGCGAGCTCTTCACCACGAACTCGAGCGCGCCGTTCTTCTTGTCGTAGATGTCGGTGATGGTCGAGCGCACCGTCACGGTGTCGCCCGCGCAGGCCGCACGGTGGTAGCTGAAGCCCTGCTCGCCGTGCAGCAGCTTGGCCAGCGGTATGCCCAGGTCGGCCAGCAGCTGGTTGGACGCGCCCGAGTCGAGTTCGGCCGCGAACAGGAAGGTGGGCGGCGCCGGCAGGTCGGCATAGCCGGCATCGCGCGCCGCGGCGGGGTCGGTGTAGACCGGGTCGGTCTCGCCGATCGCCTTGGCGAAGAACTGCAGCCGCGTGCGCTCCAGCGGCAGCACCGAAGCGGGCAGCTCGTGGCCGATCCATTTCCTGTCGATCATCGCGGGCCTTTCTTCAGACGCGCTCGTAGAGCGTGACCACGCAGGCGCCGCCCAGGCCCAGGTTGTGCTGCAGCGCGAGCCGCGCACCCTCGACCTGGCGCTTGTCGGCCGTGCCGCGCAACTGCTGGACAAGCTCGGTGCATTGCGCCAAACCGGTGGCACCCAGCGGGTGGCCCTTGGACAACAGGCCGCCCGAGGGATTGGTCACGACCTTGCCGCCATAGGTGTTGTCGCCATCGACGACGAACTTCTCGGCCCCGCCCACCGGGCACAGGCCCAGCGCCTCGTAGCTGATCAGTTCGTTGTGCGCGAAGCAGTCGTGCAGCTCGACCACGTCGATGTCCTGCGGGCCCACGCCCGCCGCCTCGTAGACCTTCTGCGCCGCCTCGCGCGCCATGCTGAAGCCGACCACCTCGCGCATGTCGCGCGCCTCGAAGCTCACGGGGCGGTCGGTGGTCATGGCCTGGGCCTTGATGCGCACGCTTCGGTCCAGGCCGTGGCGCTGCGCGAACTCGGCCGAGCAGACGATGGCGGCCGCCGCGCCGCAGGTCGGTGGGCAGGCCATCAGCCGCGTCATCACGCCGGGCCACATCACGGGCGTGGCCAGCACCTCGTCCTCGGTCACGACGGTGCGGAACAGCGCCACCGGGTTGTTCGATGCATGGCGACTGGCCTTGGCGCGGATCTTCGCGAAGGTCGACAGCTGCGTGCCGTACTGCTGCATGTGGGCCAGGCCCGCGCCGCCGAAGTAGCGCAGCGCGAGCGGCACCTGCTCGTTGCCGACCAGCTCGTCGGTGATGGCCTCGAAGCGGTCGAAGGGGCTGGGCCGGTCGTTGAACACCGCGCCCAGCGCGCCCGGGCTCATGTGCTCGAAGCCGAGCGCGAGCACGCAGTCGGCCGCGCCGCTGGCCACGGCCTGGCGCGCGAGGAACAGCGCGGTCGAGCCGGTCGAGCAGTTGTTGTTGACGTTGACCACCGGGATGCCGGTCATGCCGACCTCGTAGAGCGCGCGCTGGCCGGCCGTGGAGTCGCCGTAGACATAGCCCACGTAGGCCTGCTGCACCTGCTCGTAGCCGATGCCGGCATCGGCCAGCGCCGCGTTGAGGGCCTGCGCCGCCATCTGCGGATACGGCAGGTTCGCGCCGGGCTTGGTGAAGGGGATCATGCCGACACCGACGACATGCACATCCTGGGTCATGGGAATTCCTCTCTGTGTAATGAATGGAAGCGAAAAGATCAGGCGATCGCGCGCTGGCGGTCCTTCCAGAACGGCTCGCGCAGCTTGGTCTTGAGTACCTTGCCGGCGCCCGAGAGCGGCAGCGCCTCGACCAGCGCCACGCTGCGCGGGCACTTGTAGCCCGCGATCAGGGTCTTGCAGTGCGCGATCAGCTCGTCGGCCGTGACCGGCTGCCCCGGCTTGGCGACCAGCACCGCATGCACGGCCTCGCCCCACTCCTCGCTCGGGATGCCGATGACCGCGCAGGCCGCGACCGCCGGATGCTGGGCGATGGCATTCTCGACCTCGGCCGAGTAGATGTTCTCGCCGCCGCTGATGATCATGTCCTTCATGCGGTCGACCACGAAGATGAAGCCGTCGTCATCCATGTAGGCGCCGTCGCCGGTGTGCATCCAGCCCTCGCGCACCGCGGCGGCCGTCTGCTCGGGCTTGTTCCAGTAGCCGAGCATCACGTTCGGCCCGCGCACCGCCACCTCGCCCACCGTGCCGCGCGGCACTTCGGCGCCCTCGGCATCGACGATGCGCACTTCCATGCAGAAGCTCGCGCGGCCGGCCGAGCGCAGCTTGCCGGCCTTGCGGCCCTCGACCGTGTGGTACCAGGCGGGGTTGATGGTGGCGACCGGCGACAGCTCGGTCATGCCGTAGGCCTGCACGAAGTCCACGCCCGGCAGCGCCGCCATCGCGCGGTTGAGCACGGCCTCGGAGATCGGCGAGGCGCCGTAGGCGATGCCGCGCAGGCTGCCGAGCTCGCGCGGCCTGTCGCGCATGGCGGGATGGTCGACCAGCATCTGGATCATGGTCGGCACCAGCAGCGTGTGCGTCACGCGCTCGCGCTCGATCGCATCGAGCACGGCCTCGGGGTTGAACATCGGGATCACCACGTGCGTGTTGCCCTGGAACCAGTGCGGCCCCGAGATGCCCATGTCGGCCAGGTGGAACATCGGCGCCGCATGCAGGTAGCAGCCCTCGGCCGGCGCCATGCCCTCGGCCTGGGCGGCCAGCGCCGAGGCGCAGAGGTTGGCGTGGCTCAGCATCACGCCCTTGGGAAAACCCGTGGTGCCGCCGGTGTAGAAGATGCCGGCGAGGTCGTCGCCATGGCGGTAGGCGTCGGGCACCGGCGCCGCGCTGTCGAGCAGCGCCTCGTAGCCGAGCATGCCGGCGGGCACCGCGCCGTCGCCGCAGTAGATCAGCTCGCGCAAGGTGGTGGACTGGCCGCGCAGCTGCTCGGCGGCGGCGCGGAAGGCGTCGTCGACCAGCAGGATCTGCGAGCCGGAGTCCTCTAGCGAATAGAGGATCTCGGCCGGCGACCAGCGGATGTTGCAGGGGTTGAGCACGCCGCCGCCCCAGGGCACGGCCATCTGGTATTCGAGGTAGCGGTCGGAATTGAGCGACAGCATCGCGACCCGGTCGCCGTTCTTCATGCCGAGTTTCTGCAGCGCGCCGGCCAGCCGGGCCACGCGTTCGCCGAATTCGCGGAAGCTCTTGCTGCGGCTGCCGAAGCGCACCGCGGTCTTGTCCGGTTTCTGCTGCATCGCGCGGTGCAGCGCCTGGGTCAGGTACATGGTGGCTCGTCTCCTAATCGTTGGTCTTGTCGTCACGCCTTTGTAGGTCTGTTTCTGGCGTGAGCGCATGGTAGAAATCCGGGCCCGGGCCGGCGATTGCGCTTCGCGTCGTTCGCATTGCAGAAAACGTCAATCGACGGCCCGGCGCGTCCCGTGTACGGTCGAATCGCCCTCTCCCATGCTGCAACCGCCCGTCACCATCCCGATCGCCTTCGTCGAAGGCATGCTTTCCGGCATCCGTGCCCGCGGCGCCGCCGCCCCCATCGACATCGACCGGGCGCTGGAAGACGCGGGCGTGCCTCCGCCGCTGTTGGCCGAGCCGGGCGCGCGCGTCACGGCCGAGCAGTACGTGGCGCTGTTCGCGCTCTTGATGGACCGGCTCGACGACGAGTCGCTGTGCTTCCTCACGCGCCGGATGCGCCGCGGCAGCCTGGCGCTGATCGCGCGCTCCACGCTCGGCGCCCCCGATTTCGGCCATGCGCTGCGCCGCGTGGCCCACACCTTCAGCCTGCTGCAGGACGACCTGCGGCTGGTGCTGCTGCGCGAGGGCGAGCTCGCGGGCTTCGGCATCGCGATCGAGAACCCCGCGATCGGCCACCAGAACTTCCTGCACGAGCTGATGCTGCGCGTGTACTGGCGCCTGCTGGCCTGGCTGCACGGCGGGCGGCTGGCGGCGCGGCGCTTCGACTTCGGCTTCGCGCTGCCGCCCTACGCGGCCGGCTATGCCAAGGTGTTCCCGGGCACCTTGCGCTTCGGCCAGCCCTGCTCGGCCGTGTGGTTCGACGCCGAGGCGCTGCGCACGCCGATGCACCGCGACGCGCATGCGATCCGCGACTTCCTCGCGGCCTCGCCCGGCAACGTGATCCTGCCGCGGCTGGCCGAGCAGCCCATCAGCGCCAAGGTGCGCGAGATCCTGCAGCAGAAGCGCCCGGCCTGGGCCGACCTCGCGACCGTGGCCGCCTGCCTGCACATGTCGGTCAGCACCCTGCAGCGCCACCTGGCGACCGAGAGCACCTCGTTCCAGGCGCTCAAGGACCAGTTGCGGCGCGACGTGGCGATCGTGCGGCTGGCCACCAGCGCGGTGCCGCTGGCGGCGCTGGCCGCGGAGCTGGGCTTCGCCGACAGCGCGGCCTTCCAGCGCGCCTTCAAGACCTGGACCGGCGGCGCGCCGGGTTCGTACCGGCGCCGCGTGGCCGCGGCGGGCGGTGGCGATTCCCTGCCGGCGCCCTGAGTTTTCAGAAGGTTCCGGAACCACCGCAAGGCCCGGGCGACAATCGCCCCATGCCTCCCACCTCCGACCTGCCCCCGCTCAACCGCCAGTTCGTCGCCCATTTCGGCGAGATGGGCAGCAAGTGGGGCATCAACCGCACCGTCGGCCAGATCTACGCGCTGATCTTTCTCTCGGAACGTCCGCTCAATGCCGACGAGATCGCCGAGCTGCTCGAGTTCTCGCGCTCCAACGTGAGCATGGGCCTCAAGGAGCTGCAGGCCTGGCGCCTGGTGCGCCTGCGCCACCAGCCCGGCGACCGGCGCGAATACTTCGAGGCACCGTCGGACGTGTGGGAGATCTTCCGCGTGCTGGCCGAGGAGCGCCGCCGCCGCGAGATCGAACCCACGCTCTCGATGCTGCGCAACGCCCTGCTCGAGTCGCCCCACAGCGAGGCCGAGCGCCATGCCCAGGAGCGCATGCGCGAGATGCACGACCTGATCGACCGGCTGATGAAGTGGTTCGACGACGTGCAGCGGCTGTCGCCCGAGACCGCGATGCAGCTCATGGGCATGGGCGCGACGGTGACGCGGGTGCTGACGCTCAAGGACCGCATCACGGGCGGGGCGGCGAAGCGAAAGAAGCCGGACGCCTGAGCGAGGGCCGTCGCATGCGGACGGCCTCACCCCATCACAAACGCTCCTGCCCCTCCGGCGTTTCAGGCATCTCGAATTTTTCCTTGCGGACGGCGTCGTCGGCCATCAGCTCGAACCACATCGCATTGAGCACCGCGAAGGCGGCCGCCAGCGGCAGGCCGAGGATCCAGGCGAAGTACCACATCGTTTTTCCTTCCTTGCAATCAGTACGCGTGACCGCGTTCCTCGCGGATCGCCTTCTCGTCGACCTTGCCCCACAGCACGTGGTAGACCCAGGTCGTGTAGGCCACGATCAGCGGGATGAAGATGGCCGTGACCACCAGCATGATGAACAGCGTGAGATGGCTCGAGGACGAGTCCCACACGGTGAGGCTGGCGCGCGGATCGATCGAGGACGGCAGGATGAACGGGAACATCGAGGCACCCACGCTCAGGATGATG
>NZ_JBZAYE010000371.1:0-7403 GCF_058244205.1 Variovorax sp. 20P10.2.4 | reverse complement strand
AGCGGCAGCAGCCAGCGGGCCGTGGCACGGGATCGGGAAACGGAAAGCGGATGAAGTTTCGGACGCATCGTGGAACCCTGGAATGGAGAGGGAGCAAGGGGCCGGTGACAGTCGGCCCGAGGCAAAAAAAAGTGCCCGGAGGGCACGTGTGCGGACGCCGCGAAGATTAGGGAGAACCCGTGACGCAGCAGTGAACTGCGCATGACAAAGCGAAGGCATGCGCGTGACAACGCGCCGCCCGTTACTGCGAAAGAATGAAGTCGGAGGTGGCCGATGTGCTCGGCCCGGCACCGCGCGTCGAGGCGGTGCTCGTGCCTATCGCGAGCGCGGCTTCGGCGAACGCGGCTTCGCGGCGCGTTGCTTCGCTGGCGCCTTCGCGGTCTTCGGCGCCGCCTTCACCGCTTGTTGCGCCGGCTCGTTGCTGATCCCGCTCGACACATGCCCCGCCGGCACATGCCGTGCCGCCGCATCGACATGGCCGGTCTGGTCGTCGAAGAAGAAGTCGGGCTCGAACTCGCGCAGGAACTCGCCCTTGGGCAGGCCGCCGAGGAACATGGCCTCGTCGACCCGGATGTTCCAGTTCATCAGCGTGCGGATGGCGCGCTCGTGCGCGGGTGCGCTGCGCGCCGTGACCAGCGCGGTGCGGATGCGCATCTGCGCATTGCCCGCCATCTGCAGCCGGTGCAGCGCGGCCAGCAGCGGCTTGAACGGGCCGCCGGGCAGCGGCAGGTCGACCTTGCTCGCCTCGTGCGCCTGGAAGGCATCGAGGCCCTCGGCCTGGAACACGCGCTCGGCCTCGTCGCTGAACAGCACGGCGTCGCCGTCGAAGGCGATGCGCACTTCGTTGGGCCAGGCATCGCCGGCCTTCACCGATTCGACCAGCACGCGCGCGGCCGGGAAGCCGGCGCCCAGCGCCTCGCGCACGTCCTGCGCATTGACCGAGAGGAACAGGTGCGCGCGCAGCGCGCGCAAATAGCCGAAGGGCGGGCGGCCCTGGGTGAACACGCCGCGCTGCAGCTTGATGTCGGCCGCGGCGCTGGAGCGGAAGATGCGCATGCCCGAGACCGGGTCGTTGCGCGAGAGGATCACGACCTCGACACGCTGCACGCCGTCGTCGTTGAAGCGCAGCAGCTTGCGGATCAGCGAATAGGCGATGCCGGGCGCGGCCGGCACGTCGAGCCGGTCGAGCTGCAGCTTCATGTAGCCCGTGTCGTCGCCCGACTCGAAGATCTTGTTCTCTTCTTCGAGGTTGAACAGGGCGCGCGAGGAGATCGCGACCACGAGCTTGTCTTCGAGGGTGACGGGCATGGCGTGCGGTTGTGCGGTCAGGAGTCGGCGCGGCCATCGTCGGCCGCATCGAACGAGAAGTAGAGCGTATCCGACCAGTGGCCCAGGCCGAGCTCGCGGATCGGTGCCTCGACCACTTGCTGCGCGGGCGGCAGCAGGCGCTGCCAGAAACTTTTCGGGCGCGGCGCGAGCGCGGCGAGTGTTCGCTCGATCTCGGCATCAAGGTCGGCCAGGCCCTGGCGCAGGGCCAGGCCCTGGCGCAGCTTCTCGACCTCGCCGGCCACGGGCGCGTCGCCCATGCTCAGCACCTCGGCCGGCTCGAGCACGAACCATTCGTCGGGCCGTGTATGTTCGGCCAGGAAGCGCAGCGCGTCCTCGCGCATTGGCGAGATCGCGGGATGGTCGATGCGCGCGAGGAAGGCGGTCAGGCGCGCGATGCCCGGGCCGCAGCGGCCAGCCAGCGCGAGCGGCTCGGGCTCGTCCCAGATCGCCGAGCGGCAGGGCCGGGTCTCGCACGACACCAGCAGGCGGAACACCAGCGGCACGTCGTAGGCGTATTCGGAGATGCCGCGCAGCGCGGATGGGCGGGCGCTTGCGTCCGGCAGGGCGGCGCTGGCGTAGAGGTAGCTTCGATTGGCCATCGGCGTGTTCCTTGCCCGCGGCCGAACCGCGGGCGCTACTTCACGAACTGGTTGAGCTGGATGATCGGCAGCATCACGGCCAGCACGATCAGCATCACCACGCCACCCATCGCCACGATCAGCAGCGGCTCGAGGATGGTCGCCAGGTGCATGGCGCGGCGCTGCACTTCGGCGCCGAGCTGGTTGGAGGCGCGCTGCAGCATCAGCGGCAGCGTGCCGGTCTGTTCGCCGAGCCGCGCGAACATCGACACCAGGCCCGGAAAGCGCTTCTTCTGCGCCAGCGCCGAGGCCAGCGGCGCGCCCTCGCGCACCAGCACCAGCGCATCGAGCGCGTCGGCGCGCATGGCGCGGTTGCTCAGGGTCTCGGCGGCCGCCTGCAGCGCGCGCAGGATCGGCACGCCGGCGGTGGCCAGCATGGCGAGCGTGCTCGCGAAGCGCGCCGCGTTGTAGCCGCGCGCGAGCTTGCCCACCAGCGGCAGCTTGAGCCAGGCGGCATCGAACTTGAGGCGGAAGGCCTCCTGCGCCAGCGCCAGCCGTGCGCCGACGGCGGACAGCAGCACGATGCCGAGCATCCACCAGCCGTAGTTGCGCACGGCGGCGCTGAGGCCCAGCATCACGGTGGTGAGGAAGGGCAGCGAGCGCTTGGTGCCCGCGAACACCTGGGCCACCTGCGGCACCACGTAGCTCACGAGGAAGATCACGATCACGATCGCCACCAGGGTGACGATGGCCGGGTAGAGCGCCGCGCCGACCAGCTTCTGCTGCAGCGCCTGGCGTTCCTCGAGGTCGTCGGCCAGGCGGTCGAGCACCAGGCCGAGGTTGCCGCTCTGCTCGCCGGCGCCGATCACGGCGGTGTAGATCGGCGAGAACTCGCGCGAGTGCGCCGACAGCGCGCGCGCGAACGGCGAGCCCGCGTTGACCTCGGCGCGCAGCGAGGCCACGAGGTTGCGCTGCTGTTCGGATTCGGCTTCGTCGGTCAGCGCCGTGAGCGCGCGCTCGAGCGGCAGGCCCGAGGAGACCAGGCCCGCGAGCTGGCGCGTCCAGACCGCGAGGCCGGTGGAATTGAAGACCCGCTTGCCGCCGCCGAGCCAGCGCGAGAGGCCGCTGCGCTGGCCGGTGCCGTTGACGTGGTCGCTGCCGACCGGCTTGACCGACAGCGGGATCAGCGCCTGGGCGCGCAGCATGCTGCGCGCGCTGCGCGCGGTGTCGGCCTCCAGCACGCCTTCGCGCGACTGGCCGGCGGCATCGATGGCTTCGAAGGAGTAGGCGGGCATGGCGGAACCGGTGCTGCGCTAGTCGCGCGTGACGCGCAGCAGCTCGGCGCGCGAGGTGATGCCGGCCTGCACCAGCCGCTCGCCGTCCTCGCGCATCAGGCGCAGGCCGCCGCGCGCGCCGGCCTTGAGCAGTTCGCTCTCGGCCGCCTTGCTGTGGATCAGGCCCTGGATGGTCTCGTCGGCCACCAGCAGCTCGAAGATACCGGTGCGGCCCTGGTAGCCGGTCTGGCCGCAGGCCTCGCAGCCGGCGCCGCCGCAGCTGGTGCAGACCTTGCGCACCAGCCGCTGCGCGAGCACGCCCAGCAGCGAGGAACTCAGCAGGAAGGGCTCGACGCCCATGTCGGTGAGACGCGTGACCGCGCTGACCGAGTCGTTGGTGTGCAGCGTGGCCAGCACCAGGTGGCCGGTGAGCGAGGCCTGGATCGCGATCTGCGCGGTCTCGAAGTCGCGGATTTCGCCGATCATGATCACGTCCGGGTCCTGCCGCAGGATGGCGCGCAGGGCCTTGGCGAAGGTGAGCTCGATCTTGGCGTTGATCTGGGTCTGGCCCACGCCCGGCAGCTCGTACTCGATCGGGTCTTCCACCGTCATGATGTTGCTGCGGCTCGCATCGAGCCGGGCCAGCGCGGCATACAGCGTGGTGGTCTTGCCCGAGCCGGTGGGACCGGTCACGAGGATGATGCCGTGCGGCTGCGTGATCAGCTTCTCGAAGCGCTCCAGCGTGTCGCCCAGCATGCCCACCGATTCGAGCGTGAGCTTCGACTCGCTCTTGTCGAGCAGCCGCAGCACGGCGCGTTCGCCGTGCGCGCTCGGCAGCGTCGACACCCGCACGTCGACCGCGCGCGTGCCGATGCGCAGCGAGATGCGCCCGTCCTGCGGCAGCCGCTTCTCGGAGATGTCGAGGTCGGCCATGATCTTCAGGCGCGAGATCAGTGCGGCATGCAGCGCGCGGTTGGGCTGCACCACCTCGCGCAGCGTGCCGTCGATGCGAAAGCGCACCGACGACGTGCGCTCGTAGGGCTCGATGTGGATGTCGCTGGCGCCGTCGCGCGCGGCCTGCGTGAGCAGCGCGTTGAGCATGCGGATGATGGGCGCGTCGCCCGCGCTCTCCAGCAAGTCCTCGACCGCCGGCAGCTCCTGCATCATGCGCGAGAGGTCGGCGTCGCTCTGCACCTCGCTGACCACCGCGGCGGCGCTCGATTCGCCCTGCGCGTAGGCGGCGCTGATGCGCTGCGCGAGCGGGCCGTCGGCCAGCACCTCGAAGGAACGCACGCCGTACTTGCGCGCGACCTCGCCGACGGCGCTGCGCGCGGGGTGGCTCGACATCCACAGCGTGTAGCGGCCGTCGTCGGCTTCCTCGAGCAGCAGTTGCTGGCTGCGGGCGAAGGCGTAGGGCAGGGGATAGCGCATGGGGCGGGTCGGCGGGGCGTGGTCGGTGCGGGTTTCGAACGGGGCGGGCGTGCGGCCTTCGGGCCTCAGGGCATTTCGCGCTGCGTGGCCGGGTCGGCGGTGGGCGGCAAGGCGCCGCGCAGCACGCCCGGGGCGAGCTTGCGATCGTCGACCGGCGGTGGCGGCTGCGGAATGAGCTCGGTGCCTTGCGTGCGCAGCGTGCCCGGGGTCGGGCGGCTGGGACGCGGCAGTGGCGACGGGGGCAGCACGGGGGCGGAATCGACGTTGTTCAGCATCACGTTGCTGTTGTCCGGCTGTGCCCCTTGCTGCATGCCGCGGATCTGGTCGTAGCGGTCGAAGGCGAAGGCCTCCGTGGCGCTCGCGTCGCGCATCACGGCCGGACGCAGGAACATCATCAGGTTCTTCTTTTCGCGCGAGCGGACCTGGTTCTTGAACAGGTTGCCCACGACCGGGATGTCGCCGGCCAGCGGCACCTTGTCGATGGAGTTGGAGTAGGTGTCCGACAGCAGGCCGCCGAGCATGACCAGGCCGCCGTCCTCGACCAGCACGCTCGACTCCAGCGAGCGCTTGGTGGTGGTGGGGCCGTTGGGGTTGGTCAGCGTGTTCGCCAGCACGTCCGAGGTCTCCTGGAAGATCGTCATGCGCACCGTGCCGTTCTCGTTGATGGTCGGGCGCACGCGCAGCGTGAGGCCGACGTCCTTGCGCTCCACGGTGGTGAACGGGTTGACGCCCACCGAGCCCGAGGTGCTGGCGTAGGAGCCGGTCGGGAACGGCACGTTCTGGCCGATCACGATCTTGGCCTCCTCGTTGTCCAGGGTCAGCAGGTTCGGGGTCGACAGCACGTTGGCATCGTCGTCGCTGCTGAAGAAGTTGGCGATCGCGCCGAGGATGTACTGGCCGTTGATCTTGCCGGCGATGCCGAGATTCAGCCCCTGGGGCAGCGAGATGCCGGCGGGGTTGCGCGTGGCCAGCGCCTGCGTCAGTGCCAGGATGTTGGTCCCGGTCAGGCTGGAGTTGGTACCGATCACCGCGTTGTTGCCCAGCGCGCTTTGCCACTGCACGCCGAACTGCGCGGCCTTGGTGGCGTTCACCTCGACGATCAGCGCCTCGATCATGACTTGCGCGCGGCGGCCGTCGAGCTTGTCGATCACGGCGCGCATCTGGCGGTACTGCGGTTCGGGCGCGGTGATGATCAGCGAGTTGGTCGACGGGTCGGCCTGGATCTGGCCGCCGGTGGAGGGCTGGTTGGAATTGTTCAGCGGCGCGTTGGCCTGCGGCGAACTGCTGCCTTGCGAGCTGCCGCTGTTGAAGTTGACGGGCATGGCCGCCGACAGGTTGGGCTGCGATTGCGCCGTGGCCGCACCGGCACCGCCGGCCGCGCCGGGCTGGCCCTGGTTGTTGGTCTGCGCCGCCGCCATGGCCGCGCGCAGCGTGGCCGCGAGCCGCACCGCGTCGGCGTTCTTCAGGTAGACCACGTAGATGTTGCCGGCGCTGCCGTTGCCGCCGTCGATCGGCGGGCGATCGAGCTTGTCGACCAGCGTGCGCACCAGCGCCACGCGCGCCGGGTTGGCGGCGCGCAGGATCAGCGCGTTGCTGCGCGGATCGGCCATCAGCGTGGTGCGGAACGAGGCATCGGTGCCGCCGCCGGCCGCGGCCGCGCCGGGCTGGCCGGTGGCGCCGCCGCCGTCGACCAGGCGCTGGATCAGCGGCACCAGGTCGGTGGCGATCGAGTGCTTGAGCGGGATCACGTCGATGTCGGAGGCGTTGGGCACGTCGAGCGCCGCGATGATGCGCGCGAGGCGGCGCATGTTCTCGGCGTAGTCGGTGATCACGAGCGAGTTGTTGCCCGGGTTCACGTTGATGGTGTTGTTCGGCGGGATCAGCGGGCGCAGCACCGGCAGCAGGTTGTTCGGCGACTCGTAGTTGAGGCGGAAGATCTGCGTGATGATCTGGTTGCCCGCGACCGAGGCGGTGCCGCCCGTGGTGGTGGTGACGGTGCTGGTCTGCAGCTTGGCGTCGGCCTCGGGCACGATCTTGTAGAGGCCGTCGGCCTCGACCACCGCGAAGCCCTGCAGCCGCAGCGCGGAGGCGAACTGGTTGAAGGCGGCCGAGGGCGGGATCGCGCGGTCGGTCACGAGGTTCATCGTGCCCTTCACGCGCGGATCGACCACCACGTCGCGTCCCGTGACCACCGCCATGGTGCGCGCCACGGCCTCGATGTCGGCGTTGGCGAAGTTCAGCGTGATCGGCTCGCCGCGGCGCGGCGCTTCGCCCTGCGCGAAGGCGGGCACGAGCGCGAGCGGCGCGGCCTGCAGGAAGGTGGCGGCGATCAGCAGCCGGACCGCATGCGCGACCAGGCCACGGGAAGCGCGGGGGAAGGAGGACAGGGGCGTCGTCATGGTCAGGTCAACCCAGGGTGATGATCGAGCGCGCGTTGTCGCGCCGCCCGATGATGTTCAACAAGTTGGAGAGAGCGTCTTCGCTGCCCGGCGCGGCACTGGCCTCGCCGTTGAAGCGGAATGCGGTGCCGTTCCAGCTGCCGCTGCCGTTGAGCTCGAGGCTGCCCTGGCGCGTGCTCAGCAGCAGCGAGGGGCGGTTGCCACCCTCGAGCGCGAGGCGGTAGCTGCCCATCGGCCGCAGGGTCGAGAGGCTGGATGAAACGTCGGTGGCGTCGAGCGTGGCCTGACCCGCGATGCGCAGCACCGGGCCGTCGGTGCGCAGCGAGAAGGCGCGCGTCGAGAGGTCGAGCGTGCCTTCGAGCTTGAGCGTGTTCCAGGGCGCGCCGAGGCCG
>NZ_JBZAYE010000370.1:0-7410 GCF_058244205.1 Variovorax sp. 20P10.2.4 | reverse complement strand
GAGGTGCGCATCCGCCAGCGCGCGATCGGCGTGAACTTCCTCGACGTCTACCTGCGCCGCGGCTGGATGCCGTCGATGCTGCCGGTGTCGGAGGGCGCGCCCGGCGTGCCCGGCATGGAGGCGGCCGGCAGCGTGATCGATGTCGGCCCTGGCGTCAGCGGCCTCTTTCCCGGCGACCGCGTGGCCTACCTCGGGCCCGTGCCCGGCGCCTACCGCAGCGTGCGCTCGGTGCCCGCGGACTGGGTGGTGCGGCTGCCCGCGGCCGTCGAGGACGACGAGGCCGCGGCGCTGCTGCTCAAGGGCCTCACGGCCGACTACCTGCTGCGCGACCTCGGCCGCGTGCAGCGCGGCACGCGCATCCTCGTGCATGCCGCAGCCGGCGGTGTCGGCCTGCTGCTGTGTTCCTGGGCGCGCAGCCTCGGCGCGGTGGTGGTGGGCACCGTCTCGAGCGAGGAGAAGGCCCGCGTCGCGCGCGACCATGGC
Source organism: Variovorax sp. 20P10.2.4 (assembly GCF_058244205.1). Lineage (NCBI taxonomy): Bacteria > Pseudomonadati > Pseudomonadota > Betaproteobacteria > Burkholderiales > Comamonadaceae > Variovorax > Variovorax sp. 20P10.2.4. Next base: position 6,927 of record NZ_JBZAYE010000370.1, on the reverse strand, counting down.
TGCGAGCACGTGATCGTCACGCGCGACTACCGCTTCGCCGATGCGGTGCAGCGCGCCTGCGGCGGCGTCGACGTGCTGGTCGACGGCCTCGGCGAGGCCGCGCGTGCCGAGAACCATTCGGCGCTCGCGCGCCGTGGCCACTGGATCAGCCTCGGCCAGGCCAGCGGCGCGCTGGCCGCGCTGCCGCCCGACCTGCTGATCGCCAAGTCGCTGAGCTTCTCACGGCCCGTGGTGTTCGACTACGTCGCCACGCCCGCGCAACTGGCCGAGCGCGCGCAGCGCCTGTGGGATGCGCTGGCCAGCGGCGCCATCCGCAAGCCGCCGATCGAACGCTTCGCGCTCGATGCCGCGGCGCGCGCCCACGAACGCCTCGAATCGCGCGCCAGCATCGGCGCCTTGGTTCTGCTGGCCTAGGGCCTGTTAACACTATGCAAGGAGAACGCCCGTGATCGTCGGCATGAACCACTTCACCGTCACCGCGGAAGACGAGCGCCAGACGCTGGACTTCTACACCGGCCTGCTCGGCCTGCGCGTGGGCCACCGGCCCGACCTCGGCTTTCCGGGCGCCTGGCTCTATGGCAGCGGGCCGCAGGCCGTGCTGCACCTGTACTTCGGCCGCCCCGTGCCCGCGCAACGCACCGGCGTCATCGACCACATGGCCTTCACGGCGCAGGACCTGCGCGCGGTGAAGGCGCGCTTCGACGCGGCGGGCGTGAAGTACGAGTTGCGGCAGCAGGCGGGCGCGGGGACCTGGCAGCTGTTCTGCCACGATCCGAATGGGGCGAAGGTGGAGCTGGATTTCGATCCGGCCGAGACGCTCTAGGCGATCAGCACAGCAGGCCCTTGCAGCCGCGGGCGGTCATGAAGACCGTGTACGGCCGCCCCCCGGGATCGCTGAACACCCGATAGGGCTTGGCGCCGGTCTCGCCTTCCTGGTTGAACAGCGCGACCGCCTTCACGGCCGACTCGATCGCGGTCGGCGCCTCGAAGGACGAGGTGTCCACGATGCGGTAGCTGAAGGTGCTGCGCTGGGTTTCGTCCCGGACGAACAGGTTCTTCGGCTCGCCCGACGAAGAGAGTCCCGTGACGAACTTCGCGCCCTTGGCGCCCTGCGCGTTCAGCTGCTCCACGTTCTCGCGATGGCTGGCCTCCGCGCGCGTGGGCACCAGCTCGAAAACGCAGCGCGAGGTGGTGGGCACCTCCCGCGCCAGCACCACCTTGCCTTCGGTGTAGCTGGGCTCGACCATGCAATAGCCCTGCTGTCCCAGCTTGTTGAACGTGGTCAGAAGATTCGACGGGATACCGTCCAGCCCCGACACGATGCCGGTATCGACGAATTCGTAGGTCGTGGTGCTGTCGGTGGCCTTGCTCAGGATCGCGTTGAACTCCGTCTCGGTGAACTGGTCGCCCGTGATCCGATAGCCCTCGGCGCCCTGCGACTGCAGGCTGGCCAGGGTCCTGGCCTCGTTCATGGGCCGGATCCGATGCTCGTAGCCGGCCGCGTTGCCCTTCTTCTGATAGAGCGCCCTCTGCTCGCCCTTGACCAGGTCATGGATGCCGAAGGAGAGGTAGACCAGGAAGCCGCTCATCCGGGTGCTGTGCAACTCCGCCAGCAAGGCCTTCGGATCGCTGATGTCCTGCGCGCCCAGTTGGTAGGTATAGGGCGTGATCGCCATCGGATCGGCCTCGGGCTCCGGCGCCGGTTCCGGCACTGCGGCCGGCGGCGCCACGGCCGCGGGCGGCGCGATCATCGGAAACCCGCCACCACCACCCCCACCGCCGCCACAGGCGGTCAGCAGCATCGCCACTCCGAGCCAAGCCGGAGGAGCGCATCGTCTCCCTGCCATCGCGAACTCCCTCTTTGTATGAGTCCGGACATCCTACGGATGTTTGTTACATCGTCATGGCAGTGACGTGGGTGGAGCCTCCCCCGCCCCCTTCACCCCCAACGCCTGCGACAGCCGCGCGCAAGCCGCGACCACCTGCCGCCCCAGCGCCTCCACATGCCCCTCGCCGATGCGCGCGGCCGGGCCGAAGATGCCGATCGATCCCGCGACGCCGCGGCCGTTGTAGAACGGCGCGGCCACGGCCACGGCGCCTTCGATCAGTTCGTCGCGGCTCACGGCATAGCCGCGTTCGCGCGTGCGTTCGAGTTCGGCGCGCAGCTTCTTGAGGTCGATCTTCAGGTCCTTGGTGTAGTGCGCGAGGCCCTCGTCGGCCCCGGGCATGAAGGCCAGGATCGCGCGGCCGCTGGCGCCGCGCGCGATGCGCTCGGTGTAGCCGACGCCGCGCTTGAAGTTCAGCGGCTGCGGGCTCGGCATCTCGGCCAGGCACAGGCGCATCTCGCCCTGCGCCACGAACATCGCGACCGTCTCGCGGGTCTCGCTCCACAGCCCGCGCATGATCGATTCGGCCAGCGCCGACAGGTCCAGCGTCTCGGTCCACACATGCGACAGCCGCGCCACCGAGGGCCCGAGCCGGAAGCGCTGCGGGTCGCCGACCGAGACGATGAAGCCCTTGGTCTCGAGCGTGTAGAGGATGCGGTAGAGCGTGGGCCGGCTCAGGTCCACGCGCTGCAGCAGCTCGCCGGCGGTGAGCTCGGCGTCGTCCTTGGTGAACGCCAGAAGGATGTCGAGCGCGCGGTTGACCGCGCGCACGTTCTCCGAGTTCTTCTCCTTCGGCTCCATGGCCCCTCCTGTGTTGTCGCTTTGCATCGCGGCATTTTCGCTTCCCGCCCGATCCCCTCCCCGCGCAGCACGGACGCGCCGGCGCGGCCCGATTGCGCGATCGAATCTTGTCCGTATAATGAGCGTATAGTCCACACAACGGACAAACAGCCATCAAAAAGCGATTGGAGACACGATGAACCCCGCCACCCCTTCCCGCCTCCGCGGCCGCTCGTTGCTGGCGGCCGCCGCCCTCTGCCTCGTTGCGCTGGCCGCACCCGCGCAGGCCGCCTATCCCGACAAGCCGGTGCGCGTGGTGGTCGGCTTCGCGCCCGGCGGCACCAACGACATCCTGGCCCGGCTGATCTCGGTCAAGCTCTCGGAGCGACTCAAGCAGTCCTTCGTGGTCGACAACCGCGCGGGCGCCAACTCGATCATTGCGGCCGAGCTGGTGGCCAAGGCGCCGGCCGACGGCTACACGCTGTTCGTGGCCTCGTCGGGCGCGATGACGGTGAACCCGGCGGTCTACGGCAAGCTGCCCTACGACCCGGTCAAGGACTTCCAGCCGGTGGCGCTGCTGGGCTCGTTCCCGCTGGTGGTGACGACCAACGCCGCGTCGAGCGCGAAGACCATGGCCGAGCTCAAGGCGCTCGCGGCCAAGGCGCCGGCCGGCGGCCTCAACCACGGCGTGGCCTCGTCCTCGTTCCAGCTCGCGGCCGAGCTCTACACCAGCGAGGGCGGCGCGAAGTTCACGCACGTCAACTACAAGGGCACCGGGCCGGTCATCACCGCGCTGCTGGGCAACGAGGTCGACCTCGGCTTCCTCGACATCGCGGCGGTGCTGCCGCAGATCCAGGCCGGCCGGCTCAAGGCCGTGGCCGTGACGACGGCCAAGCGCTCGAGCGTGCTGCCGCAGGTGCCGACCATCGCCGAGTCGGGCACGCCCGGCTACGACGTGCCGATCTGGACCGGCCTGGTGGCACCCGCGGGCACGCCCACCGAGGTGGCGGACCGCATCCGCGCCGCGCTCAAGGAGGTGCTGGCCGAGCCCGACACGGTGAAGAAGCTCCAGGCCCTCGGCATGGAGCCGGGCCATGTGGACAGCGCGGCCTTCGGCAGGCAGATCGCCGCCGACATCGCGCGCTGGACCGCGCTCGCGAAGAACGCCAACCTCAAGGTCGACTGACCGGCGCACCGAAGGAGCCACCGATGAGCGCCAGCGTCGCGATCACCCTGCTCTTCGCCGATGGCGGCACGCGCCGCGTCGACGCGCGTCCCGGCGACACCGTCGTGGCCGCGGCCGCCGAGGCAGGTCTCAACCTGCTCACCGACTGCAGCAACGGCCAGTGCGGCACCTGCACCGCGCAGCTGGTCTGCGGCAGCGTCGAACTCGGCGACTACGACCGCGCCGTGCTGCCCGATGCCGACCGCGCGGACGGTGCCACCTTGTGCTGCGTCGCGCGCGTCACGGCGCAAGACTGCGTGATCGAGCTGCCCTACGACCTCTCCGAGGCCACGGCCGAGGAGCCGCCGCCGATCGAAGGCACGGTCAGCGCGCTCGAGCGCGTAGCGCTGGAGACGATGCGGCTCGAGGTCCGCGTCGATGCGCCCGTGAGCTTCCAGCCCGGCCAGTACGTGCGCCTGCGCGCCGCGGGCATCGAAGCCTGGCGCTCCTACTCGATGGCCAACGCCTCGGGCGACAGCACGCTGGTGTTCTACGTGCGGCTGGTCGACGGCGGCGCCTTCTCGAGCTGGCTCGCGCAGTCGGCCGCGGTCGGCGCCACGCTCGAGCTCAGCGAACCGCGCGGCAGCTTCTTCCTGCGCCAGGAACCGCGCCCGCGCCTGTTCGTGGCCGGCGGCACCGGGCTCGCGCCCTTCCTCTCGATGCTCGAGGCGATCGCCGCGCGCGAAGGCGAGGCGATGCAGCCGACCACGCTGCTGCTCGGCGTGCGCAGCGGCGCCCACCTGTTCGCGCTCGAGCGGATCGAACAGCTCAAGCAACGACTGCCGGCGCTCGAGGTGCGCCTGGCCGCCGAGGCCGAGCCCGGCGACGCCTGCCACGGCGGCTATGCCACCGACCTGATCGGCACGCTCGCGCTCGATCCCGCCACGCGCATCTACCTGTGCGGCCCGCCGCCGATGGTCGAGGCCGGCCGCAGCGCCGCGGCCTCGGCCGGCCTGGCCCGCGCCGACATGCTCTGCGAACGCTTCAACTGAAGCGCCGCTTTCCGATTCCCCACCCGACGCACACGACGACAAGGACGCAACGAATGACGACGACGACACCGATGGTCTATCACCGGATGGTCGACCTCAAGCAGGGCACGATCAGCCGCGAGATCTTCTCGAGCAAGGACGTCTACGAGGAAGAGCTCGAGAAGGTGTTCGCGCGCGCCTGGCTCTTCGTGGGCCATGAGAGCCAGATCCCCAAGCCCGGCGACTACTTCACCTCGCGCATGGGCGCGGAGTCGGTGATCCTCACGCGCGACAAGAAGAACAAGGTGCACGTGTTCCTCAACTCCTGCCGCCACCGCGGCATGAAGGTGTGCCAGTACGACCACGGCAACACGCAGCTCTTCACCTGCCCCTATCACAGCTGGAGCTACACCACCGAGGGCAAGCTGTTCGGCGTGCCGCAGTTCAAGGCCATCTACGACGGCTGCCTCGAGAAGGAGAACTGGTCGCTGATCGAGGTCGCGCAGCTCGCGATCTACAAAGGCACGGTGTGGGCCACCTGGGACAAGGACGCGCCCGACTTCCTCACCTACCTGGGCGACGCGCGTGCGCACCTCGACCTCGCGCTCGACTGCCGCGACGGCCGCGAGGGCGGCTCCGAGGTGCTGGTGGGCGTGCAGAAATGGGTGATCCCCTGCAACTGGAAGTTCGCGGCCGAGAACTTCCTCGGCGACACCTATCACAACGTGAGCCACCGCTCGGTCGACCTGATCGGCATCGGCCCGAGCGCCGAGGTCGGCGTGAAGGGCCGGCGCGACAACGAGCTCGAGTACGCGCAGCACCTGTGGGTGAACTTCCCCGCCGGCCACGGCGTGCACAGCGCGCTGCTGCCGGAAGACACGCCCTTCGTCGACACCTACAAGAACAACCCGGTGATCGCCGAGTACTTCCGCCATTGCCACGAGGAGCGCAAGCGCCGGCTCGGCGCCGAGAAGAACCGGCTGGTGCCCTTCGTCGGCACCATCTATCCGAACACCTCGTTCCACGGCAAGCAGCCGCGCAACCTCTGCGTGTGGCATCCCAACGGGCCGGAGTCGACCGAGGCCTGGCGCTTCTTCCTGGTCGACGCCGACGCGCCGCAGGAGGTGAAGGACTTCCTGCGCACCTACTACATGCGCTATTCGGGCCCGGCCGGCATGACCGAGCAGGACGACATGGAGAACTGGAACTACGCCACCGCCGGCAGCCGCGGCACCATCGCCAAGCGCTATCCCTACAACTACCAGCAGTCGATGGGCAAGGTCACCACCGACGGCCCGGTGCCCGGCAACGTGAGCCTGCAGGTCAGCGAGGAGAACCCGCGCCAGTTCTACCGCCGCTGGCGCGACTACATGGACGGCGCCGACTGGGACACCCTGCTGGGCCGCCACGACACCGGCGCGGCGAGCTTCGCCGGATGACGGCCTCTGAAACAGCAGGCATGGCGCACCAGCCCGTCACCCTCGTCACCGGCGGCACCTTCGGCCTCGGCGAAGCCATCGCGCTCGAACTGGCCCGGCGCGGCCATCGCGTGCTGGCCTTCGGGCTCGCGCAGCCGCAGGTCTCGAGCACCGCGCAGGGCCTCGAGGGCGTGCGCGCCGCGGCCGAGGCCGCGGGCCTGGCCGAGCGCATCGAGGTGCTCGAGGCCGATGTGTCCAGCGCCGCCGATGTCGAACGCGTGGTCGAACGCGCGCTGTCGCGCTTCGGCCGCATCGACGGCCTGGTCAACAACGCCGCCATCGGCCCGCTCGGCACGGTGCTCGACACGAGCGAAGAGATGTTCGACCGCATCCTGGCCGTCAACGTGAAGGGCGTGTACCTCGCCTCGCGCGCCGTCATCCCCACGATGGCCGCGCAGGGCGGCGGCTCGATCGTCAACATCGGCTCGGGCGCCGGCCACGGCAAGCCCAACATGGCGGCCTACGCGGCCAGCAAGGGCGCGGTGCTCGCGCTCACCACCGCGATGGCCTACGACCATTTCCATCAGCACATCCGCGTGAACCTCGCGATTCCCGGCGGCGGCGGCATCGTCTCGGGCATGAGCGTG
>NZ_JBZAYE010000037.1:0-25414 GCF_058244205.1 Variovorax sp. 20P10.2.4 | reverse complement strand
GGCGAGGCCCTGCGCCTGCACCAGGCACGGCTGATTGCAGCCCAGCTCGCGGGCGCGTTGTCGGCCGTGTTCGAACGCACGCTGCAGTACGCCAACGAGCGCCAGCAGTTCGGCCGCGCCATCGGCAAGTTCCAGGCGATCCAGCACCAGCTCAGCGTGATGGCCGAGCATGTGTTCGCCGCGCGCATGGCCGCGCAGATGGGCTGCACCGCCGGCGGCGCGCAGGCGCTCGCGCCCGATGCGCTGCGCGTGGCCGTCGCCAAGGCACGCACCAGCGAGGCCGCGCTCGAGGTCGCGGCCCTGAGCCATTCCATCCACGGCGCCATCGGCTTCACGGCCGAGTTCGACCTGCAGGTCTACACGCGCCGCCTGCACGCCTGGCGCCAGGCGGCCGGCGCCGAATCGCACTGGCACGACCTCATCGGCACGCTGCTGCTCGATGGCCGCTTCGAGCGCTCGCTCGACCTGCTGCGCGCCGCCACCGATCCCGTCGCGGCCTGACCGCCCTTATCTGGAGACATCACCCCATGGACAGCTTCCTCAAATCCGAGCGCGACGGCGCCATCCTCGTGCTCACCATGAGCCAGCCGCAGACGCGCAACGCGCTCACCGGCAACAGCGCGGTCGAGGAGATCGTGCAGGCCTGCGCCCAGGTCACGCGCGACCGCGGCATCCGCGTCGTCGTTCTGACCGGCGCCGACCCCGTCTTCAGCTCGGGCGGCAACGTCAAGGACATGCAGCGCTACGAAAAGGAGGGCCTCTCGCCCGAGGTCATTCGCGAGGAGTACCGCAACGGCATCCAGCGCCTGCCCAAGGCGCTCTACAACCTCGACGTGCCCGTGATCGCCGCCGTCAACGGCCCCGCGGTCGGTGCCGGCCTCGACCTCGCGTGCATGTGCGACATGCGCGTCGCCTCCGAGAAGGCCACCTTCGCCGAGAGCTTCGTCAAGGTCGGCATCGTGCCGGGCGACGGCGGCGCCTGGCTGCTGCCGCGCGTGGTCGGCATGTCGAAGGCCTCGGAGATGGCCTTCACCGGCGATGTCCTCGACGCGCAGGAAGCGCTGGCCTGCGGTCTGGTCTCGCGCGTGGTGCCGCACGAGCGGTTGATGGAGGAGAGCCTCAAGCTCGCCGCGCGCGTGGCCGCCAACCCCGGCGGCGTGCTGCGCATGACCAAGCGGCTGCTCCGCGAGGGCGAGCGCAGCACGCTCGAATCGCTGCTGGAGATGTCGGCGGGCTACCAGGCCATTGCGCACATGACGAGCGATCACCGGGAGGCGGTGCGGGCGTTCATCGAGAAGCGCAAGCCGGTGTTCGGGAACGACTGAAAGCTACCTCTGCCCGGGCTGCGTGCTTGCGATCGCGTGCGTTCGCGACATCTTTGCTGTCAGTCGATAAAAGTTCATTCACATTCATTAGAAAAGCAGTCGATCTCTCTGAGCAATCAGTGCCATTTTTGCAACTTGGTGGCTTTACCATAGTTCTCCGATCCTGATAATCGACATCCCCGACGAATGCGCCGACAAAAGAGCGCTGGGGGTTTGATTCAGGGGAGGACACAAGGGATGAATCGCCAGTTGCATCGCGTCATCTTCAATGCCGCCAGGGGCATGCGGATGGTGACGCAGGAGACGGCCAGGAGCACCGGCAAGGGCTCCAGCAAGGCCACATCGACCATGGCCTGCGGCGCACCGGAGGGCGCGAGCACCTGGGGCGCCAGGCTGGCCGCCATCGCGCTGGCCGGCATGTTGGCGACGCTATCGGCGCAGTCCCAGATCGTCGGAGCGCCCAACGTTCCCGGGAGCCTGCGCCCCACCGTGCTGGTCGCACCCAATGGCGTTCCGCTCGTCAACATACGAACTCCGAGCGTCGCCGGCGTCTCGCGCAACGTCTACAACGCCTTCAACGTCGGTGCCAACGGCGCCATCCTCAACAACAGCCGGGGGAACGTGCAGACCCAGCTCGGCGGCTTCGTGCAGGGAAATCCCAACCTGGCCACGGGGCCCGCGCGCATCATCGTCAACGAAGTGAACGGCGGCAATCCGAGCCTGCTTCGCGGCTATCTGGAAGTCGCGGGCCAGCGCGCCGAGATCATCATCGCCAACCCGGCGGGCATCAGTGTCGATGGCGGCGGCTTCATCAACGCATCGAAGGCGACGTTGACGACAGGGACGCCACAGTTCAACGCGATCGGTGGGCTCGACAGCTTCGTCGTACGTGGTGGCACCGTGAGCATCGATGGCGCGGGCCTCGATGCAAGAAGAACCGACTATGCGGCCATTCTCGCGCGCGCCGTGCAGGTCAATGCCGGCATCTGGGCCAGCGAGCTCAAGGTTGTGACGGGCGCCAATCAGATCGGTGCCGATCATGCGCAGATCGCGCCCACGACTGGAGCAGGCGCGACACCCGCTTTTGCTCTGGACGTCTCCCGGCTAGGCGGGATGTTCGCCCATCACATCTTCCTGAAGGGCACGGAGGCCGGCCTGGGCGTGCGCAATGCCGGCAACATCGGTGCGAGCGCCGGCCAACTGGTCGTCACGACAACGGGCCGGCTCGAGAACACCGGCACGCTCGAAGGCACGCGCGTGGAAATCGCCGGGGCAGGCGATATCGACAACCGCGGTGGGACGATTCGGCAAACCAGCGGCATAGGGCTTGTGATCGCTTCGCCGACGCTGTCCAACACGAACGGGGGCGTGATCGGTGTCGAACGGTTGCCGGCCTCGACGACTGGCGGCGCGGATGGCGGCGCGGGCGGCACCACAGGCGGCACCTCCGAACCGGGTGCGCCGGCCAATGGCTCCGGCTCCGGTGGCGCTGCGGCTGCACCCGTGTCAGCACCAGCACCAGCGCCCTTCATACCCACCTCGCCCGGTGCCGTCACGGCCACGGGCGCCATCCTGAACGACGGCGGGAAGATCTACGCTGGCGGACCGATTGCGTTGCAGACCCCACGGATCAGCAATGCGGGTGGCGCGCTTTCGGTGGCCAGCATGGCGGTTATCGGCCCGGACTTCAGCAACGCGGGCGGCACACTCCATGTCAGCGACAGCTTCAGCGCCAACGTCGGTCGGTTCGACAACACGGGCGGCAAGCTGAACGCAGGCGCGTTGAACATTGCGACCAGCAACGACCTGCTCAACAACGACGGCGTATTGGCGAGCGCTACGCATGCCAGCCTCACGGTCGGTGGCAAGGCAGACAACCTGCGCGGAAGCATCTCCGCGGCAGGGGCCTTGGGTGCGACCGTGGCGGGTGCCATGAACAACAGCAGTGGCACCCTGACTTCCAACGAGGCGCTGACGCTCGATGCCGGTTCGCTGGACAACACGCAGGGCCGCATCCAGTCCGCCCAGGCCGGCGTGCGGCTCGGCGTGACTCACGCGCTGGACAACGGCGGTGGTGGCAGCATTCAGGCAGCCAGCGACCTCGGCATCCGCTCGGGCTCGCTGGCCAACGGAGGGAGCCTGCGCGGCGGCAACGATGCCGATATCGTGGTCGTCGGCGCGATGACCAACGATGGCAGCGTGATCGCGAGACGGCACGCCACCATCGCGGCTGGCAGCGTGCGGAGCAGTGGCACCGCTGTGCTCGGCGCCGGCATCCGCGAAGACGGCAAGCTCGGCGGAGCCGGCGATCTGCGCGTCACCGCCGCCGGTGCGCTGGTCGCCAACGGCACCAGCCTGGCGGCCGGCGATGCAGTGCTCCAGGGGGCGAGCGTCGATCTCTCCGGCAGCCAGACCCATGCAGCCGACATCACGATCACGGCCACGCAGGGCAATGTCGTCACTACCAACGCCGCGGTGACCACTCCCGGCACGCTGGCGATCGGCGCCAACGGCAATGCCGCGCAAACCCTCGTCAACGACGCCGGCAAGCTCGGTGCAGCCCGATTGAGGATCGAGGTCTCGAACATCGCCAATACGAACAAGGGCGAGATCGTGCAGACCGGCAACGGAGTCACCCGGATCGTGGCCGCCGGCGCCATCGACAACAGCGGTGGGACGTTGGCGAGCAACGGTGGCTTCGATCTCGTCGCGGCGAGCCTGAGCAACAGGAGCGGCATCCTGCGGGCGGCTCAGGCGTCGGACCTGGTGGTCGCGGTGGCGGGCCTCGTGGACAACCGCCAGGGCGAAATGAGCGCGGGCGGCAACGCCGCGCTTCGAGCGGGCGGTCTCGACAACGAGAACGGACGCATCGCGGCCGCTGGCGATGTATCGAGCGCCACGAGCGGCGAGATCAGCAACCGCGGCGGCACGATGGCCGCGAACGGGCGTGTCACGCTGAACGCCGCAAGCCTGGACAACACGGGCGGCAAGGTGTCCGCGCTGGACTCCTTGACGGCCAGTGTCCAGGGCGCGGTGAACAACGCCTCGGGCACGTTGGTCGCCGATCGGGAACTCGTGCTCGATGCGGGCTCGCTGGCCAACGACAAGGGTGCCATCCAGTCGACGCAGGCCTCGACCCGCTTGAACGTGAGCGGTGCGCTGGCCAATGGCTCGGGCTTCGCGGGGGGCGCGACCGACCTGCGCATCGAGGCGGGCAGCCTGTCCAATGCAGGCAGCCTGCGCGCTGGCAACAATCTCGCCGTCGCGGTGGCGGGGCTGTTGGCCAACGATGGAAACATCACCGCGGGACACAACACCACCATCGCCGCTGGCAGCGTGCAAGGCGGCAGCTCGGGGGTGGTCGGCGCCGGCATCCAGAGCGACGGCAAGCTCGGCGCGGCGGGAGACCTCGTGGTGAGCGTTAGCGGGGCGCTCGTGGCAACGGGAACCCATCTCGCGGCCGGCAACGCCACCTTGCAAGGGGCGAGCGTCGACCTCTCGAAAAGCCAGGCCAGTGCCGCGAGCATCGCGCTCGTTGCAACGCAAGGCGACGTCACCACCAGCAGGGCCAAGGTGCTCACCGCGGGCACGCTGGCGATCCGCGCCAACGGCAACGCCGGGCAAGCGCTCGTGAACGATGCGGGCCTGCTCAGCGCCAGCCGATTGCTGATCGATGTTTCGAACCTTGCCAACACCAACGGTGGCGAGATCGTGCAGACCGGCTTAGAGGCGACCACCATCGCCATGGGTGGCACGCTGAACAACGATGGCGGGCGCCTTGCCAGCAACGGACGCGACCTCAGCCTGCGCGCCGGCGCGATCACGAACAAGGCGGGCACCATCGAGCACGCAGGCAGCGGCGCGTTGGACATCGCTGGCGGCAGCTTCGATGGAACGAACGGGCGGATCACGACGAACAACGCGCTGACGGTCAAAATGTCGGGAGCCTTTGACCAAGGCGGCGGCACGACCAGCGCCAAGCGGATCACGATCGACGCCGGCTCGCTGGACAATCGCGGCGGCCAGATCCTCCAGACCGGCACCGATGCCACGCATATCGCCGTGGCCGGTACGCTCGACAACGGCAATGCGGGCGTCATCGCCAGCAATGGAGACACGACCATCGTGGCCGGCAGCCTGTCCAACCGGGGCGGCTCGATTCGTGCGGCACAGGCTGCGGGCCTCGCTGTGAACGTGAGCGGCCTGCTCGACAACAGCGACAAGGGCTCGATCGGCGCTGGCGGCGACGTTGCCGTCCGGGCCGGCAGCCTCGCGAACGACGCGGGCAGCCTGACGGCCATCGGCAACCTCGATGCCACTGTGTCGGGCGTGGCCACCAACGTCGGCGGCACGCTCGCGGCCAATGGCAACACAACGCTCAGGGCCGACAGCCTGGACAACAGTGCGGGGACGGCTGCGGCCGTCAACGGCAACCTGAGCGTGATGACCACCGGGCCGACGCTCAACGTCGGCGGCATGTTGCAGGCGGGCGGCGGCACCACGCTGAGCACTGACGGCTTCGTCAATCGGGGCGGCAAGGTCTTCGGAAAGACCTTGTCCGTCGACACGCACGACAACACGCTCGATAACAGCGCGAACGGCACCATGGCCGCGACCGCCACGGTGGTCATTCGCTCCGGCACGCTCCTCAACGATGCCGGCCTGGTGCAAAGCGGCGGCGCGATGACCCTCGACACAAATGGCCGAAGCCTGAGCAATACCAACGCCGCGGGCCATGGCAGCAAGCAGGGTGGCATCGTCAGCGCCGGCACGCTCACGCTCGACACCGGCGCGCTCGACAATGCGGCCGGGTTCATCGGCGCGAAGAACGCGCTGGCGGCCAGCACGCGGGACTTTTACAACACGCAGGGCGGCACGTTCTCGGCCAGTCCAGCGTCGCGGTCGTCACCCATGGCGCCACCTACGACAACAGCGGCGGCAAGACGCAGGCGGTGGGCGATCTCAGAATCGAGGCCGCGGATGTCCGGAACTCGGGCGGCCTCGTGCGCTCCGCCGCAACGACGACGCTGAGAGCCGGCACCGTCATCAACACCACCACGCAGGGCCAGGATCAGGGCATCGAGGGCAGGAACGTCGTTGTCGATGCCATCAACCTGGACAACGACGGGGGAGCGATCCGTGCCGACGTCGACGTCACCATTGGCAGCAGCGGCACGGTCAGCAACAGGAATGGCCTGATCTCGGCTGGTGACACGCTCGTCATCGTCGACCCTCATGCAGCGAATCCCGGCGCGAAGACACTCAATCTCATCAACACCGACGGCACGCTGGTGGCCGACAAGGGCCTGAAGATCGATGCCGCCGCGTTCAGCGGAGACGGCAAGGTCGTCTCGGGCAAGGACCTGCGCCTCGCGCTCACACAGGACATCGTCAACAACGGCGAGGTGGCTGCCAACGGAGACCTCAGCTATACCACCACCGGCCATCTCACGAACAACGGCAAGCTGCTGGCGGGCCAGACCCTCACGGTGGGCGGCAACACCATCGACAACACCGCCAATGCGGAGATGTCGGGGCAGCACACCGTCGTCCAGGCCAGTGGAACGCTCACCAACCGAGGCTTGATCGACAGCCGGGGAACGACCCGGATCGATGCGGGCGTGCTGACCAACACCGGCACCGGACGCATCTACGGCGATGCTGTCTCCATCGGCGCCGGTACGCTCGAAAACGCGGCCGAAACGGTCGCAGGCGTGACCAAGGCGGGGACCATCGCGGCGCGTGGCGACCTGAACATCGGCGCGGCGAACATCCGCAACCGTGAGCATGCACTGATCTTCAGCCAAGGCAACATGTCCATCGGTGGAGCGCTCGATGCCGAGCGCAAGGCCACCGGGCAAGGTGCCGTGCTCGATAACCTCAGTGCCGACATCGAGTCCATCGGCAACATGCGCATCGCGATGGCGCAGGTCAACAACCGCGACGTGTACATCCGCAAGGGCACGCCCACCGTGACGTTCGGCGGCGCCATAGCCATTGCTCCGACGACGCCCGTGGGCAGCGGCATCGGCAGGACGACGCTCTACACCCTGGACGAGGTCAACGTCGATGCCGCCAACGGCCTTGTCTTCCGCAAGGACACCGGCGAACTCGTGGGCATCGGCGGCTATGGCATCTGGCAGAACGTCACCACGACCACGGAAGACACGGCGGCCGACGCCGCTCCCGCGCGACTCGTCGCGGGCGGCAACATGAACGTCGACGGCCGTCTCTACAACGAGAACAGCCAGGTGCTGGCCGGCGGAACGATCACCGCCACCAGCTACCAGTCTTCCCAGCTGTCGGGCACGCGCTCTGTCGTCGGCTCGGCCACTGTGATCGACACCACAGGGCAGTTGCAGACGCCGGTCCCCATACCGATCGTCATACCACCGCAGACGATCTCGCTGGGTGGCTACAAGTACCAGTCGAACCTCAACGCGACCATGGGCTACGACGCCGGGACAGCACCGGTCGGTGGCGCCACGGGCGGCGCGGCCGGCACGGGCAGTGTGAGCGGTGGCAACGGCCCTGGCGCCATCGTGGAGGTGGCGGCCAGCGTGGGCGAGGTGATGAAGACCGATGGTCGGAGCGTGGGCAGTTCGGCGGGCTCGAGTGGACCTGGAGGCACCGCGCCGACGGAGGCCGGCGTGGGCACCACGACCGTTGCCGCGAATGGATCGGCACAGGGCACAGCGTCCTCCGCCCAGGCCGGCGCAAGCCGGACCATTCCGATGGTCGTGCGCACCAGCGCGCCGAGCACGGGCATTCCCAACGCCAGCCTGTTCAGCCTGCGCACGAGCGGCGGCCACCTGATCGAGACCGACCCGCGCTTCGCGAACTACCGCAACTGGCTCAGCAGCGACTACCTGCTGAACAACCTGGGCCTCGATCCGAACAACACGCTCAAGCGCCTGGGCGACGGTTTCTACGAGCAGAAGCTCATTCGCGAACAGGTGGCCAAGCTCACGGGCTATCGCTACCTGAAGGGCTTCAGCAACGACGACGACCAGTACACCGCGCTGATGAATGCCGGTGCGACCTTCGCCAGGCAGTACGGGTTGCGGCCTGGTGTCGCGCTGAGCGCGGCGCAGATGGCGCAACTGACCAGCGACATCGTCTGGCTGGTCGAACAGACCGTGACGCTGCCCGACGGCAGCACCCAGCGCGTACTGGTGCCGCAGGTCTATGTGCGGGTGCGGCCCGGGGACATCGATGGTTCGGGGGCGCTGCTGAGCGCCGACACCACCGTCATCGAGGGCCAGGGCGACGTGGTGAACACCGGCACCATCGCCGGTCGCAGCCTGGTCAGGATCGACGCCGGGAACGTCGGCAACCTGGGTGGCCGGATCGACGGCGGCGCCATCGGCATCAACGCCCGCAACGACCTGAGCAACATCGGGGGCAGCATTACCGCGCGGGACGCCGCGGTGCTCACGGCCGGGCGCGACATCGACATCCGGACGACGACGTCGACAGCCGCTGGCAACACGGCCATCGACCGCGTGGCCGGCGTCTATGTGACCAACCCAGGCGGTACGCTCGTCGCCTCCGCAGGCCGCGACGCGAACCTCGTCGCGGCGGCCCTGGTCAGCGCCGGCGATGTGTCCGTGGACGCCCGGCGCAACATCGACCTGGGCACCGTGACCGAAGGCCATGGCATCGCGATCGTGGGCCGCAACGGCGCGGGCATCGCGTCCGAGAGCCGGGAGGTGGGTTCAGTCGTGCAGGGGCAGGGCAATGTGCGGCTCGCCGCCGGCAACGACCTTCGTATTCGCGCGGGCGCGGTGGCCAGCACCGACGGTGCTCTGGTGGCCACCGCCACCAACGACATAGACGTCTCGGCGGGTCAGGCCACGAGCAGCGTGTCGACCGCCACGCAGAGGTCTTCGAAGAGCCTGATCAGGAAGAGCAGCTCCAGCACCTTCGACAGCACCACCACCACCGAAGTGCTTTCCAGCAGCCTGAGCGGAAAGAGCGTGGTGTTGGTGGCTGGTAACGACGTCAACCTGCAGGCCGCGCAGCTTCGCTCCGAAGATGCCACCAGCCTGTCGGCGGGGCGGGACATCAACCTGAGCACGGCAAGCCGCAGCACCGTGGAACTGCATGCGGCGCAAAGCCGCAGCAGTGGCACCGTCTTCGGGCAGGCACTCGCTGCCGCGACCTTCGCCGGCGATCCGACAGCCGTGGCCATTGCCGGCAACAAGAAGTCCAGCAACAGCGCCGGCGCCAGCGTCGATACCCAGACCGTCGGCACCCAAATCTCGGCCGGCAGCCTGCAGGCCGTGAGCGGACGCGACATCGGCCTGAAGGGCGCCACGATCGTCGCGGACAAGGACGTCACCCTGATGGCCGGGCGCGATCTGCGCATCGAGAGTGCGCAAGGCACCCGTGTGGAGAACCGCTACGACGCCAGCAGCAGTTCCGGGATGATCGGCCAGTGGTACAACCCGGCCATCGGCAACGTCAAGGGCTCGCAGGCCAACGCGACCACGGGCACGACGCAGCAAGCCAGCCAGGTGGCCAGCCTGCAAGGCAACGTGACGCTGGTGGCTGGCAACGAATACCGACAAACCGCGAGCAGCGTGTTGGCCGCCGGGCAAGCCGGTGCGCTGGCGGGCGGCGACGTCAACATCCTCGCGAAGAACGTCGTCATCAACGAGGCGTACGACACCACGCAGTCCGTCACGCTGGACAGGAGTTCCAGCACCATCGTGGGCGGCAGTGCGAACTTCATGGGGGTGGGTACCGACACCATCAAGGGCGCATCCAGCACTATCAGGGCCATCGGCGAAACAAGCGACGGGCGGACGAAGGCGCTAGGCGCCATCAATCTGGCCATGAGCGGCAAGCAGACCTATGACGCGCTTAGTACCGTGGCCAACGGGTCGAAGCTGAGCTATGGCGTGAGCGTGAACGTCAGCCGCAACAGCAGCCAAAGCACGAGTTTCACCAATAGCACCCAAGCCGTAGGCTCGGGCATCGTGGGAGCAAACAACGTCAACGTCGTCGCCACGGGCGACGGCAAGAACTCCAACATCAGCGCTGTTGGCTCCACGATCACTGGGGGCAATACCATCAATCTCGTGGCCGACAACGACATCTCGCTTAGGGCGAGCCAGAACACGGTCGTGACGGCTGGCCAGAATTCCAGCCGCGGCGCCAACGTCGGCGTGACCTTGGGTGGCGGTGCGCAAAACGGATTCAGCATCCAATTGGGTGTGAACAGCGGCAAGGGCGGGAACAACCAGAACGATGTCAGCTACAACGCCACCAACGTCAGCGGCAAGGCTGTCAACGCCATCAGCGGCGGCGACCTGAACATGCGCGGCGGCATCATCGAGGCCAACCGCATCGTGGCCGATGTGGGGCGCAACCTGAACATCGAGTCCTTGCAGGACGTGAGCGTGGGTCGGTCCCGCCAGGGCAGCTCGGGCTTGAGCCTGAACCTGTGTATCCCGCCGTTCTGCGGCGGGGTTTCCACGGTGGGTAGCGGTGCAGCCGGGGCCAAGGCCGACGGCGTCTTGGTCAGTCCGAGTGTGCAGGCGGGTATCAAGGCCGGGGATGGCGGCTTCGACGTGAAGGTGAAGGGCGACACGAATCTCATGGGCGCCGTGATCGAGAGCACGCAGGCCGCTGTTGACGATAAGAAGAACAGTTTCGATACCGGCGGCACGCTAACCACGCGCGACCTGCAGAACCTAAGCCGGTCCAGCGGCAGCAGCTACTCGGTCAGTGGGGGAGTGGGCTTCTTCGCGGGGGACGAGCAATCCCATCGGCAGGTCTTGCGCGAACGTGGTATGAGCGAAGAGGACATCAACGCATTGAGGCGCCCCTCCGGTGGTGCGGGCGTGAGCAGTTATATCGGGAAAAATCAGACCAGCACGACGAAGTCGGGCATCTCCGGCATTGCGGGCGATCAGGGCGTACGCACCGGTGATCACACCAGCACGGGCACGCTCGTGAAGGACTGGAATACGCAGACGATTCTCAAGGATGTGCAGGCGCGAGCCCAGATCGCGCAGGCCTACAACACCAACGTCGCGCGCGAGATCGGGGTCTATGCAAGCCGCCAGACGACCAAGTATCTGGTCGCCAAGGGGGTAGCCGAGTCGGCCGGCAAAGTACTGAACGATCCAGACACCAGCCCCACTGAACGGGCCCAGGCTCAGGCTCAGTTTGAAGCGGCAAGCCGGACCATCCTGACGGAGCAGCAGAACTACGACAACTGGAAGGAGGGAGGGCCCTTGCGGGCTTCCCTGCACGCAGCGGCTGCCGCGCTGAGCGGGGGCGTCGGCGGTACGCTCGGCGCCGGTCTGAGCTCGACATTGATGGGAAGCCTGGGGCCGGCGATCGACGAATTGGGGTTGTCCTCTCCGGTCAAACAAGCCCTGAGTGCCGTGACTGCCGCTGCCGTCGGGGCAACGGTCGGGGGAGCATCCGGAGCGGCCAGTGGTTTGAGCATCGATATCAACAACCGGCAACTGCGAGAGAGCGAAATCCGAAAGCTGGCGGAACTCAAGAAGGGCCGCTCAAAGGAGGAACAGGCCAGGCTGGATGACGCCGCCTGTGCCCTCATCCGCTGCGCGGCCGATCTCGACCCCAACGACCCCGAAGGCACCCAGACGCTGCAGTCGCAACTGCGCGGAGCCACCTACACCGCCGAGAAAGAGGAACTGCAAAGAACCGGCCTGTTTACATACACCCAATGGGACCAGGTGGGGGATATCGGAGGAAGGGTTCGGAATGCGGTCAGCAAGGATTCGCTGAGTGCCTATCGTGGCGCCAAGAACCTGGTGGCAATGGCCGAGAAGGAAATCGGGCTGGCACTTCAAGCCCAATCCGGCCCCAATCCTGACCTGCCGCCCGATCTCCAAGACGGCTCGAGTCCGGGTACCGGTGGGACGGCGGTTGTGACGCCGCCAATCGCTGTGCCGTGTGGGGTAATGCTTTGCTTGGTACCAGGAGTGCCCGTTCGCTCTGGGCAATATGTTCCAGACAACTTGACGTATTCGTCGTCACATACCTCTGGAGGAACTGGGGCTACGGGGGCAGGCGGTGGGTCGTCGGGGAGTGGTCCGAGTAGCCCTGTTACTACGGCGCCAGTTAACGTAACGGGTGTTCGCGCAATCGATGCTGCCCAAAGTTATGAAGTGGGCGTTCGTGGAATGTACGGGCCGACATCATTTCAACAGCGAAAATTTACCGCCATCGTCAACGGGCAGCAAGTTAATGGAATTGCGGACACCGTCACCACAGTTGCTGGAAGAGATATAGCGGTGGAGGCGAAGTTTGTGGACGATTGGGCGAGTTCTCTTAGAAACCCCAACAGTCCGGAAGGTGGTCAGTCGTGGGCCTTGGTAGAGCAGCAAAAAATGATTGACCAAGCTGCGAAATATACGGCTGCCTTTGATGGTGGCGTTGTTTATCATACCAATAGCATAGATTTGGCGCGGTATTATACCGGTCGGTTTAATGATGCTGGCATCTCTAATTTTCGTTTTGTGATTACTCCGACTAGATAATCTTAAAAGGATATATATGGCGACAGAAATGGAAAAGATTCTTGGCGGTCCAATTGGAAGAGAGGGGAATATTCCCGGTCAAGTTGATGTTGTGGGTAAAGAGTTTATTTATTTTCAGGATAGCGGAAATGACTCGGTGCATCATCAATTTGATGAATTGACTAAATTTGATGGCAATGCCGGCGCTAAGAGTGGAGGTGCAAGCACTCAAGGGGTTCGTATTGTTTTTCCTGACATGTCGATATTTCATGCTATTGGATATCGCGGAGATGTTTCGGGGTGGAGGCGGGTTATTCGAGAGAGGGCGGAAATCCTTGGAATTTTGCTGGGGAAAATTGAAGGAGAGGATATTGTGCTGTCCAATGGGCGAGTTGTCTCCCTAAAGGATTGTCAAGTGGTTTTTGAAAATGCTTGACCTGATTGGCGTTGAGTTGGCGTTTGAGAGAGCGGGGATGATTCACGAAACAGGAAATGGGCGAGATGTACGACCGGCGCGAGGCGCTGTTCAGCATTGGCGTTGAGAAATTGGAGGAGGGCTATCCTTACGTTCGTCCGGATCTCCCAGAATTGTTCGAGTCGGCAACGGTAGAGCGCCTGGCTTCGGATCCATGGCTTGATATGTCGCTGCTGGACCGAGCCGAATTTCTCGGCCCAGACTGCGGCGGCATGCGCCATGACCTGTGGGTAGACCGCAGCGCTCGCCGGTCGGTGGAATGGCGAGCGTTCTGCGACTAACTCACCTCGATCGATGGGGCCCCGACGAACAGTTGGGAGGAATCGACACTTCGTTCCGAGTCGAGGTTCTACCGATACAAGGATGAAAAGAATCCCTAACGGGGCGATATCTTGAGAAAACCGTTCTCGCCCGCGTGCGGGCCAGGGATCAGGTTTCGATTTTTACAGGGAGCAGAATGAAAAAATCTAAATGGAGTGTTCGGCTTGCCGCGATGGCACTGTGCTTGACTTCGATGGCGGTCGGTGGCTGTACCTATTCGCAAATCAACCCAGAAGCCGCGCTGGAAGACGTCCGCACCAACAACGGCTACTACGAACTGAAAAGCGTCGAGCCCGGCAGCACGAAGCTTGTCTTGCGCACACCCGGTGTCGTTGCCGCATCGGCCGCGGCCCAGTACGCAGTCAGCACCGCCGAGGCGCCTTGCGAGGGCTTCCAGCACCTGGGCGCCGCGGCGAGTGCGGGCCACGGCGTCGTTTATCCGTGGATCGCGCGGGCCACGCGCGTGGGCTCGGGAGCCGAGCCCTTCCTGGTTCACGAGGCGACGCCGGGGCAGCCGATCCAGGTTCGCGGCATCGGTAAATGGAGCACGGGCGGCGCGAACATCGCCTTTCAGCACGGCAGTTGCGGACCGGAGGTCGTGCGCTTCACGCCTCAGGCGGACCGCGCCTACGCGGTGGAGTTCATCTGGGGCAAGGGCATGTCCTGCCGCCTCGCGGTGATGGACGCGACAGACCCTGACGCGCCTCAACCGGTGGGGTCCAGGCCCGTCCCCGGCTGCCCGGCACCCGCGCGCTGAGCGCCATCGCCATGAAGAAGCATCTGTCGGCGGCGGTGGCCGCCACCTTGCCCTTGCTCGCTTCCGCGCAGCTCGCTGCCACGCCGCAACCCTTCGTCGAGCAGCAGCGTCAGCAGGAGCGTGAACGCGCCCTGCGCGAGCAGAACGAACGCAGCGTCGACCAGCGTTCGCAGGCGGCTCCTCCAGCGCCCACGCAACGCATCCCCGAGGCCGAGGCGCCGTGCTTTCGCATCGATCGTGTGCTGCTGGCGGGCGAGCAGTCCGAACGCTTCCAGTGGGCCATCGCCGACCTGTCCGGCCCCGAGGACAACGACTCGCCGCTGGGCCGCTGCCTCGGCACGGCCGGCGTCAACGTCGTGCTCGCGCGCGCGCAGCGGGCCGTCATCGCGCGCGGCTTCGTCACCAGCCGTGTGCTGGCCGCGCCGCAAGACCTCTCCACCGGCACCCTGACGCTGTCGCTCGTGCCCGGCCGCATCGCCGCCATCCGCCTCGCACCGGATTCCTCGTCGACTCTGCTCGGCGGGGGCGCCCTGCTGGCCACCGCGATCCCCGCGCGCGTTGGCGAGCTGCTGAACCTGCGCGACATCGAGCAAGGGCTCGAGAACCTCAAGCGCGCGCCCACCGCCGAGGCCGACATCCAGATTGAGCCTTCCGCCGCTTCCGATGCCAGGCCCGGCGACAGCGACCTCGTCGTCAAGTACGTCCAGTCGAGGATATGGCGCCTGAGCTTCAACCTCGACGACAGCGGCACCGAGGCCACGGGCCGCAACCAGGCCGGTGTCACCTTGTCGCTGGACAACCCCCTGGGACTCAACGATCTCTTCTACCTCAACGCCAACCACAGCATCAACGGCCACTTCCTTTCGGAGCCGCGCTACGGCACCGAAGGCCAGACGGTGCACTACTCGCTGCCCCATGGCTATTGGATGCTGGCCTTCACGGCCTCCAACAGCCAGTACCACCAGACCGTGGCCGGCCTGAGCCAGGACTACATCTACGCCGGCAAGACCAAAAACGCCGAGATCAAGCTCTCGCGCCTGATCTACCGCGACCAGCAGCGCAAGACCACGCTGGCGATCAAGGGCTGGCGCCGCGAGTCGCGCAACTTCGTCGACGACACCGAGGTCGAGGTGCAGCACCGCGTGGTGGGCGGCTGGGAGGCCAGCCTGAACCACAAGGAGTTCATCGGCGAGGCGACACTCGACGGTACGCTGGCCTACAAGCGCGGCACCGGCGGCTTCGGCTCGCGCACCGCGCCGGAGGACGAGTTCGGCGAAGGCACTTCGCGGCTGAAGCTCTACACGGCCGAGATCGGCCTCGGCGCTCCGTTCAAGCTCGGCGAACAGAGGCTGCGCTATTCGGGCCTGGTGCGCGCCCAATGGAATCGCACGCCGCTGACGCCGCAGGATCGCTTCGCGATCGGCGGGCGCTACACGGTGCGCGGTTTCGACGGAGAGACCAGCCTGATGGGCGAGTGCGGCTGGCTCATCCGCAATGACATCGGCTGGGCCATCCCCTGGGGCGACGGCCCGAGCGGCGCTGAACTCTACGCGGGCATGGACTACGGTCATGTGGGCGGACGCTCGACCGTCGATCTCCTGGGCCGCAGCCTGGCGGGCGCGGTCGTCGGCGTGCGCGGCCAGTGGGCCCGGCTGAGCTACGACTTCTTCGCCGGCGCGCCCATCCGCAAGCCGCAGGGCTATCGCACCGCCAAGGTGGCGCTGGGGTTCAATCTCAACGCCAGCTTCTGATGCCGGGACATGGGCCCGCGTCTCGACTTTCTTCGCCGGAGGTGATCGAATCTCGCGCAGATGGCCAAGCTCGATCCGCTGAACACCTCGCGCTACTGGCATGCCCCCGACCTGCCGGGCATGGACCTGCTGCATGCGGACTTCAGGACCCACGAGTACGCACCGCATGTGCACTACTCCTTCGTGATTGCGGTCACCGAGGCAGGTGGCTCCGAGTTCACGAGCCGGGGCCGCACCGGCATCGCGCAGCCGCGCTCGCTGCTGGTCTTCAATCCGGCCGAGCCGCATTCGGGGCGCATGGCGGGCAGCGAGCGCTGGCGCTATCGTTCCTTCTATCTGGCCGATGCGGGCATCAGGCACCTGACGAACTCGCTGGGGCTGGACCAGACTCGCTACTTCGCATCGAACACCATCGACGATCGGCAGCTCGTCGACAGCTTCCTCGCGCTGCACCAGGCCTTCGACGGCGACGGCCTGCCCGGTGATTCGCTGCGCCGGCAGGAGTTGTTCGTGCAGGGCTTCGGCACGCTGTTCGAGCGCCATGCCCTTGCCGGGCAGCGCGCGCTGTCGATGCCCGGAGGTGCAGGCGTGCTCGCGCCAGTGCTCGAGCTGCTGCACGACGCCTATGCCGAGAACCTGAACCTCGAACGCATGGCGGCCGTTGCCGACCTCACGCCGTTCCAGCTGATCGGCGCCTTCAACCGCACGATCGGGCTCACGCCCCATGCGTACCTCACGCAGTTGCGGATCCGGGCCGCCATCGTCCATCTCGCGGCGGGCCGGCCGCTGACCGACGCGGCGATCGCGAGCGGCTTCTACGACCAGAGCGCGCTCACGCGACACTTCAAGCGCACCTTCGGCATGACGCCGTTGCAGTACGTGCGCGCCCGCAAGGGCTGAGCGCTTCCCGCAATTTTCGCCAATACGCTGGCGCGAACGCCGGCCAGGATGCGTGCCACGGCTTCGGCCTTTCCGCCACGGCACGCTCCATGACCACGACCCTCGCGCTTCCCGCCGCCACGCGCGGCCAGTTCCTCTCCTTTGCCGCGCTGCTGCTCGGCGCGGCCGCGCTGGCGCTGGGCGGCGTGTTCCTGCGCCACAGCGAGCTGCAGCCCACGGCCAGCGCGGTCTACCGCGTGGCGCTCGCGATCCCGGTCTTCTTTTTGCTCGATGCACTGGCGGCACGCGCCGAACCGGCGCCCCGGGCCGCGGCGGCGTTTCCGGTCAAGCTGGTGCTGGTCGGCTTCATCTTCTCGGGCAACCTCGCGCTCTACCACTGGTCGATGACCCTGACCACGCTGGCCAATGCGAACCTGCTCGCGAACCTCGCGCCGATCTTCGTCGTGCTCGGGGCGCGGCTCTTCCTCGGCAAGAAATTCAAGCGCGGCTTTCTCGCCGGCATGCTGTGCGCGCTGGCCGGCGCCTTCCTCCTGATCGGTCACCGGCTCGACTTCGGCTCGGGCCGCATGGCCGGCAACCTGCTGGGCCTGTTGTCGGCGGTGTTCTACGGCAGCTACCTGCTCGCGGTCAGCCTCGTGCGCTCCAACCACCGCACCATGAGCGTGATGGCCTGGAGCAGCCTCGGCACGCTGGTCGTGCTGCTGCCGGTCGCGTTGCTGCGCGGCGAATCGCTGCTGCCGCACACGCTGCACGGCGTGCTGATGCTGCTCGCACTGGCGCTGGTGTCGCACGTGGGCGGGCAGGGCCTGATCGCCTATGCGCTGGCCAAGCTGCCCGCGGCGCTGTCCTCGATCACGCTGCTGGTGCAGCCCGTGATCGCGACGGTGCTCGGTGGCTGGCTGTTCCAGGAGTACCTGAGCCTCACCGAGTTCGCCGGCGGCGCGATCATCCTGATCGGCATCGTGACCGCGCGGCGATTTTCCTAGTCCCTCCGTCAGACCGAAGATCCGATGTCACCCTATCTCTGCCATCTAGACCCCGATTGCCTGCGCTTCGAAGCGGGCGTGATTGCGCGCCGCCCCGACGCCGTGCTGCTCGACCGCTCGTATTTCTATCCGGGCGTTGGCGGCCAGCTGAGCGATCGCGGCACGCTGCAATGGAAGGGCCGCGAATTGCGCGTGGAGCGCATCGAGACGGAAGGCGCCAACGCCTGGCACTGCCTCGCCGAGGGCGAGACCGCGCCCGAGTCCGGCGAGCGTGTCGTTGCGAACGTCGACTCCGCGTTCCGCTTCCTGATGAGCCAGCTGCACACGGGCCTGCACATCCTCAATGCGCTGGTCTACCAGCGCTTCGAGGGCTCGCTGGTGACCGGCGTGCAGATGGCGGCCGACGGCACGGCCCGCATCGACTTCGACCTGCCCGCGGCCGACAACAACGCGTTGCGCGCGCTCGAACCCGAACTCAACGCGCTGATCGGCGACGGCCTGCAGGTCAACGTGCTGTACCTCGACGCGGCCGCACTCGCACGCGAGCCCGGCCTGCTGCGCAGCCGCTCGGTCGCGCCGCCGCGCCAGGACGACGGCATGACACGCATCATCGAGATCGCGGGCCTCGACCGGCAGGCCTGCGGCGGTACCCACCTGACGAAGACCTCGCAGTCGGCGCCGCTGCGCATCCTCAAGATCGAGAACAAGGGGCAGCACAACCGGCGCATCCGCATCGGCCTGGCCGCCTAGGGCCGGCATGACGACGGTCGAGATCCTGCGCGCGCTGGTCGCCTTCGACACCACCTCGCAGCGCTCCAACCTCGACCTGATCGACTGGGTGGCCGATTACCTCGCGGCCCACGGCGCGGATGTGCACCTCGTGCGCAGCGACGAAGGCCGCAAGGCCAACCTGCTCGCGCGCATCGGTCCCGATGCGGAGGGCGGCATGGTGTTGTCGGGACACAGCGACGTGGTGCCGGTGGCGGGACAGTCGTGGCGCTCCGAGCCCTTCGCGCTGGTCGAGCGCGAGGGCCGCTTCCATGGCCGCGGTGCGGCGGACATGAAGGGCTTCATCGCGGCCTGCCTGTCGGCCGTGCCCGCATGGCAACGCGACAGGCTGAAACGCCCGATCCATCTCGCGTTCTCGTACGACGAAGAGATCGGCTGCCTCGGCGTGCCGCGCCTCGTCGACAGCCTCAAGGCGCGCGTGCAGGCGCCCGCGCTCGCGATCGTCGGCGAGCCCACCGGCATGCGCATCGGCGTGCGGCACCGCGGCTTCTTCGGCCATCGCGCGCTGTTCAGCGGGCTGGCCGCGCATTCGAGCGATCCCTCGCTCGGCGCCAGCGCGATCGAACCTGCGGCGCATCTGGTCACGCGCCTCGCGCGGCTGCGCCGCAGTCTCGATCGACAAGGGCAGGTGGCCACGCTCAATGTCGGGCGCATCGATGGCGGCAGCGCGATCAACATCGTGCCCGGTTGCTGCGAGGTGCTGTGGGAGTTCCGCCCCGAGGACGAGGCCGCGGCCGAGCGCGTGCGCGCCGCGGTGCGCCGCATCCTCGCGGCCCTGCCCGCGGGCGTGAAGGTCGAGGCCGAGCAGGTCGCGGGCGTGCCCGCGTTGTCGGCGCAGGGCAACGAGCCAGCGGTCTCGATCGCGCGCACGCTCGGCGCGCTGTGGCCCGAAGCCGAATTGCCCTTCGGCACCGAGGCCGGCTTCTTCCAGCAGGCCGGCATTCCGACGGTGGTGTGCGGGCCGGGCTTCATCGCGCAGGCGCATCAGCCCGACGAATGGATCGCGGCGGACCAGTTGCGCGCGGCCGATGGCTTCATGGCCTCGGTGGGGGCGTGGGCGAGGCGCGACGTGGCCGGGCGGTTGCACGCGAGCCGGCGTGAATAGAAAGACCGGAACCGGCGAGGCACGCGCGAGCGCACTTCGCGACAATGCCACCCCCATGGACCTCGCACCCGATGCCTCTCCCGCCGCCGACGACGGCCTGATCCAGTCCGCCGACGGCCAGCGCCATTGCGCCTGGCACCCGCAGATGCCCGACTACCACGCCCACGAATGGGGCCGCCCGGTCGGCGACGACCGCGCGCTGTTCGAGAAGATCTGCCTCGAGGGCTTCCAGTCGGGCATGGCCTGGATCACCATCCTGCGCAAGCGCGAGGCCTTCCGCGCGGCCTTCGCCAACTTCGAGATCGACGAGGTGGCGGCCTTCGGCGAGAAGGACATCGAGCGCTTGATGGCCGATGCCGGCATCGTGCGCAACCGCGCGAAGATCGTCTCGGCGATCAACAACGCGAAGCGCGCGCAGGAACTGATCGCCGAGGCCGGCTCGCTGGGGGCATGGTTCTGGCGCTTCGAGCCCGCGCCGAAGGATCGGCCGGCCGTGGTCGACATCGCCTACTACCGCGCCAACCCGACCACGCCGGCGTCGCAGCGCATGTCGAAGGAATTGAAGCAGCGCGGCTGGACCTATGTCGGCCCGACCACGCTCTATGCGCTCATGCAGGCGATGGGGCTGGTCAACGACCACATCGAGGGTTGCGCTTGCCGCGCGGCGGTGGAGGCGGCACGCGAGCGCTTCAAGCGGCCGGGCTGAATCGCGCGTCGACCCGGACCTCGCCGCCCGAGCGACGTCAATCCGGGTTTGCCGCTTGGCCGCCATTTGGTTGTTTATTGCAAACATGCGGCTTGCAACAGATAAGAAAAATCCGCTGATCTGCACACATCGGATTAGTGACATGGACTTACGCGATTACCATTCGCGACGCGCTCCGGAGAGGGAGGCGCGGTTTTCGAATTAAAAAGAGGAGCCTTCATGTTGAAGAAGTCATTGGCGATCGCCTGCGTGGCGACGTTGCTTTCTGCCTGCGGCGGTGGTGGTGGCGGAGGCGGCGGGGCTTTCCCGCCATTCCCGGCACCTGCACCGGCACCTTCCCCGGCACCCGCGCCCGCACCGGCGCCTGCGGCCGACACGACACCGCCAAGCGTCGTGGCCTTCAATCCCACGGCCAGCACCGACGTTCCCCGCAACACCGAGATATCGGCCACCTTGAGCGAAGCCTTGCTGGCAACGACGGTGACCGACAGCAATCTGCGCATTACCCGTTGGGGGGTTGCCGTTCCAGGCTCGTTGAATTACGACGCCACGAAAAACAAGATTTCCTTCGCTCCGACGAAGGCGCTGGATCTGCTGGCCAATTACACGGTGACGGCGGGGACGGGCCTGAAGGACCTGGCGGGCAACAGCCTGGCCGCGGAGAAGTCCTGGTCGTTCCGGACGGCCGACGGGAGTTGGGACGCCCCGCATGAGCTTGAAGCGGCGACGACCAACCCTGGCAATCTCGTTGCGGTCCAGGATGGTCAAGGAAATACGGTGGCGATCTGGGCTAGCCAGGTCGCAGGTGCTTTCCAGATCCGCACTGCGGTGCAGAACGCGAGTGGTGATTGGGGTGATTCCAGCAGATTGAGCACGCCCGGAAATTACCAGGCCCTGGTTCCGCAGATCCGCTTCGACAGCCAAGGCAATGGCTTGGCCATCTGGATGCAATTGGATCAAACAGGCGCTGAGGTGTGGTCATCACGCTTCGTGAAAGGCACCGGATGGCAAGCGCCGATACGACTGGACCGCACTCGCAACACAGGCTTTGGCGCGTCGCTCGCGATCGACACCGAAGGAAATGCCTTTGCTGTCTGGGGCAAGGGGGAAACGGAATACGGCAATTCGGATATCTGGGCCTCCCGCTTCACGCCGGCCGGCGGTTGGCAGGCACCGGTCAGAGTGGGCAGTTCGGCCAACATCGGCATCTACGATCAGGCCGAGCAGCCGCAGGTGGCCGTGGATGCCGCAGGCAATGCCTATGTGCTGTGGGTTCAAAGGGCCAGCGAATCGCCGGTCTGGGTCGCGCGCTATCAAGTCGGCAGCGGCTGGCAGCCTGCGGTTTCGCTGGGTGCTGCTCGACGGGGCGATCCCTACGCTCCGAGGCTCGCCGTTTCCGGCTCGGGTCAGGTGATGGCGCTGTGGAACGCTTTTGTTCCCTCGGGCACGTGGTATCGCTTCGACCTGTGGTGGAGCGCTCTCGCAACACCGGGCGGCAGTTGGACTTCGCCGGCCCTGCTGGAGAACGACGATGTGGGCGATGCCATGAATCAGGTGCTGACAGTCGACGGTGCGGGCAACTTCCATGCAATCTGGCAGCAGCAAGACGTTTCCAACTACCGCAGCGATCTCGTTCATCGCCGGTATACGCCCGGCGTGGGTTGGGAGGCGACCACGACCGTCAGTACGGCGAATGGCACATATTTTCAGAATCGCTTCCCCAGCCTGGTGGCAGACCGCAATGGCAACTTGATGGCGCTGTGGGGCGTTTACAAATCGGGTAGCGGCGGAGCAGAGGAGGGCACGTTCGCCAGGCGCTACGTGGCCGGTGAAGGATGGCGCGCCACCGTTCGCGTAGGCGCCACGGGAGCCGCAGCAGCGGCAACCACCTCGCTGGATGTGCAAGCGGATGGCTCCATTGCAGCGACCTGGATGGAGCCTGTGGAAAACCGTGGCAACGGGCCGATATTTGCGGCTCGGTTCAAGTAACAAGCGCCCGTCCTGACGCTTCCCGAAGCGCGTTCGCGGAGCTGTCTGTCTGACGCGCAGGGCGTCCCTCGGGGTTGATTCGACCCCGGGGATGCCCCCCAAAGCACTTTGCAAAACAACCAAGAGGAGAAGAGGATGAGGAATAACACGTACCGCGCGCTAGGCATCGCGCTGCTTGCCACGTTGACCGCATGTGGAGGCGGCGGCGGCGGTGGTGGAGGAGGCGGCGGTTTCCCGATCGCGCCCATCGCGGTCACGCCGCCACCGGCAGCCAATCCCGACCCGGTGCCCCAGGATCCCGTTCTGCCGGCCCTGTCGCTGGACTTCGAGCTGCTGACCAACGAATTCGATCCGGTGAAGCTGCTCGCCGCGCTGAATGCGGAAGGAAGCAAGGGATTCCGCTGGGTCACCTCGCCCAACTTCAAGAACGACCCGAGGCATGTGCTGTCGAAGGACACCAAGGCGACGGACAAATACATCTACGAATTCCTGGATGTGGGGCTGTCGCAGGACGACTACCTCACGCAGATCAATGCCAGGGGCGCCCATGGCTTCAAGCTGCTCAACGACGGGGCGGTGGTGCGCAACAGCGCGGTGAGCGCCTGGTACAGCTACACGCTGGAAACGAGCTTGCGAAGGAACAATTCCAATACCGATCCCAACAACGATCCGGTGAGCCTGGATGGCTTCCTGGCGCAGCTCAACGCGAAGGGCGCGCAGGGCAATCGATACGTCGGGCAAGTGCATTTCGCACCGCTGCCGGACGGCCGCTTCAACATCCAGAGCGTGTATGAGAATGCCGGCAACGGTGCCTTCCAGTACGAGATGCTGCCGAGGGCTGGAAAGGACGCCGACTTCATCGCGCAGTTGAATGCGCAGGGCGCGAGGGGATACAGGTTCAACTTCATCGCCTTCCTGAAGAGCGGCGAGGCGAAGGCCTTCTACGTGAAGGACAAGGCGCAGACGCCGAAATTCACCTACTGGATCGTCGATCGCCCCGCCGATGCGTCGGCATTCC
The DNA here is from genome assembly GCF_058244205.1 of Variovorax sp. 20P10.2.4. Classification (NCBI taxonomy): domain Bacteria; kingdom Pseudomonadati; phylum Pseudomonadota; class Betaproteobacteria; order Burkholderiales; family Comamonadaceae; genus Variovorax; species Variovorax sp. 20P10.2.4. The sequence goes on along the minus strand of NZ_JBZAYE010000037.1, from coordinate 1,788 downwards.
TGGCCCAGTTGAAGGACAACGCGAGCCGTGGCAGGGCTTTCTTCATCGACAACTACGCCTCGGGGACCGACAGGGTCACGGGCCCGGGTTCGTCGGAGCCGGTGCAGAAGGTCATCTACTCTGCTTCCGCGCAATGCCAGGGCGTTCTTTGCGGCGACCTGTATGCGTTCTCGATCATGAGCATCTACTGAAGCCGACCACCGCTTCCACGCAGAAATGGCCCGACATCGGGCCATTTCCTTTTGGGGAGCCTCAGCGCCTCAGTTCACGCACTGGAACGACCCCGCCAGATTGACGTCCCCCGACCCCTTGTACTGCGGCCACTTCGGGTAGTCGCACAGCGGCCGCGTGCGCCCCGGCACGCCGGCGGTGTCGGTCGTGACCTGGTTGCTCGGTGCCGTGCCCTTCTCGACCCAGCCTTCGAGCGCGGTCAGCGAGTCCCAGGTGGCGTTGAACACGCTGCTGACCGCATGGCCCAGGCCCGCGACCTCGTAGTAGCGCACGAAGCCATCGACCTCCGACGGGCCCCAGCGCGACTGCAGGCGCTGGTAGTACTGCTCGGTGGCGCGCGTGCTCACGAGCACGTCGGCCAGGCCGTGGGCGAGCAGCAGCTTGCCGCCGCGTGCCTTGAAGGCCGAGATGTCGGTGCTGGCGTCGAGCTGGGTGCTCAGCGCGCTGATGCGGCTGGCCCACGGGCCCGGGTCCTCGGGGTCGAGCGAGAGCGAATCGAAATTCGCGTCGCGCGTCACCGAGTACTTGATCCACTGGTCGGTCAGCACGCTGATGTAGGGCGCGTTGGCCGGCATCGGGCGCGTGGGTTGCGCGCTCCCGAAGGCCAGGAAGGTCACGGTGGGCTCGAGCGGCGAGGTCCAGGTGCTGATGCCGGGATCGGCGCCCCAGATGTTGTAGCCCGGGTACTGGGTCTCGCCGCTGGCCAGCGCGAAGCGGAAGTTGGTCGCGGTGTTGATGCTCTTCATGGCCGCGATCTGCGCATCCGACAGGCAGCTGTTGCCGGTGTCGGCGCCGCCCGCGCAGCGCATGGGCGCGCCCTTGAGCATGGCGGTGGCAGGATCGAAGCGCGCGTTGCACAGCGTCTGGTTGCTGATCAGGCCGTCGGCGACGCCGTCGAGCGCGTCGCAGGCCTCCATGGCGGCGTTGTAGAGCAGCTCGCGCTTGGCGGCATTGGGATAGGCACCGGGCTGCGCCAGCGCGCGGCTCATGCGGTGGCCGCCGAGCAGCGCGGCGGCGTCGTTCCAGGCCGGGTACCAGGCGATGGCGCCGTCCCAGTCGGCGGGCCAGCGCTGGATGGCGGTGACGGCCTCGCGCCCGCCGGTGGAGCCACCCGCGAAGTACGACTTCGAGGGGCTGGCCGCGTAGCGTGCCTGGACGATCGCGAGCGCGGCGTCGTGCGTCTTCTTGAGCGCATCGCCGCCGAAGTTGCGCACGGCCTCGTCGCTGAGGCCGAAGCGGCCGTCCTGCGAGCCGAGCGCATTGGCCTGGTGGCCCGAGTCGCTCGCGAAGGTGGCATAGCCGCGGGCCAGCGGCACGGGCTGGTCGACCGGGCCGTTGGGCACGTTGCCCTTGACGCTGGGAATGCTGCCGTTGAAGCCGCCGCCGCCGAACATCACGACCTTGCGGTTCCAGCTCGTGGGGAGGGCCACGGTGAAGCGGATGTCGGGCGCGCTGGCGTCGACCGGCGAGATCTTGCCCGACACCTCGCAGTACTCGGGCAGCGCGGCCACGCCGGTGCCGGCGGCCGGCACGGTCTTGGTGGCCGTGACGGTGGCG
>NZ_JBZAYE010000369.1:0-7415 GCF_058244205.1 Variovorax sp. 20P10.2.4 | reverse complement strand
AATGCGCGCCAGCTCACGCAGAAGGACATCGACGCGGCCGTGCTGCGCACCCTGCAGACCAACACCCTGCCCTCGCCCGCTGCCAAGGCCGCCGACATCGTGCGGCCCTCGGTGGTGCGCGTGGTCGGCTACGGTCCCGAGAAGGCCACGCCCGAGGCCAAGACGCAGAAGCGCGGCCGCAACATGGCCAAGGGCAAGTCGCCCGAGGCACCGGCCGACGACGGCCCGCCGGGCCAGGTCGAGCGCGGCGTGGGCACCGGCGTGGTGATCGTCGACAAGGGCGTGATCCTCACCAACCTGCACGTGGTCGCGGGCTCCGAGACGATCAAGGTGACTTTCGCCGACGGCCTGGAGGCGCCGGCCGTCATCACCGGCGTGCAGCCCGAGAACGACCTCGCGGTGCTGCAGGCGCAGAAGATTCCCGACGACCTGATCCCGGCCGTGATGCGCTCGACCGCCGACCTGCGGCCCGGCGACCAGGTGGCCGCGGTGGGCTTTCCCTTCGGCATCGGCCCCTCGGTGTCGGCCGGCGTGGTGTCGGGCCTCAAGCGCTCGTTCCGCTCGCCCGAGGGCAAGCAGGAGCTCGGCAACCTGATCCAGTTCGACGCGGCCGCCAACCCCGGCAATTCGGGCGGCCCGCTGGTCAACATGGACGGCGAGGTGCTCGGCATCGTCACCGCCATCCTCAATCCCACGCAACAGCGCACCTTCATCGGCATCGGCTTCGCGGTGCCGATAGAGAACGCCGCCTCGGCGGCCGGTTCGCCACCGTTCTGATCCCCTCTTCCTTTTCTCGACCCAGAAAGAGCCCCGAATGAGCAGCACCGAGACCTCCTCCTTCGCCACGCCCGCCAGCACCGCCGAGCTGATGGAGCAGATCCTCTACCAGGTGAAGCGCGTGGTGGTGGGCCAGGACCGCTTCCTCGAGCGCGTGATGGTCGCGATGCTCGCGGGCGGCCACCTGCTGGTCGAAGGCGTGCCGGGCCTCGCGAAGACGCTGACCGTGAAGACGCTGGCCGACACCGTGCAAGGCCAGTTCAAGCGCATCCAGTTCACGCCCGACCTGGTGCCCTCCGACCTCGTGGGCACGCGCATCTACAACCAGAAGACCGGCGACTTCAGCACCTCGCTGGGCCCGGTGTTCGCCAACCTGCTGCTGGCCGACGAAATCAACCGCGCGCCGGCCAAGGTGCAGAGCGCGCTGCTCGAGGTGATGCAGGAACGCCAGGTCACGATCGCCGGCGAAACGCACAAGGTGCCGCGCCCCTTCCTCGTGATGGCGACGCAGAACCCGATCGAGACCGAGGGCACCTATCCGCTGCCCGAGGCGCAGGTCGACCGCTTCATGATGAAGGTGCTGGTCGACTACCCGACCGACGAGGAGGAGTTCGTGATCGTGCAGCGCGTGATCGGCCCGCCGGTCGAGGCCGTGCCGGTCGCCACCACCGAGCAGCTCGCGGCGTTGCAGGCCGAGGCGCGGCGCGTGTACGTCGACCCCTCGCTGATCCAGTACGCGGTGAAGCTGGTCTCGGCCACGCGCACGCCCGACAGGCACGGGCTCAAGGACATGGGCCGCTTCATCACCTTCGGCGCCAGCCCGCGCGCGAGCATCAGCCTGACCGAGGGCGCGCGCGCCCTGGCGCTGCTGCGCGGACGCAGCTACGCGCTGCCCGAGGACATGACGGCGCTGGTGCCCGACGTGCTGCGCCACCGCGTGACGCTGTCCTACGAAGGCCTGTCCGAGGGGCTGACGCCCGACGGCCTGATCGAGAAGATCATGCGCGCGGTGCCCGCACCGCCGAAGCCGCTCGAGCACGAGAAGCTCGCCGCCTGAACCCGGATCACCCCACACGACCCGCCATGAAGAAAAGCTGGTGGCGCAAGGCCCCCGAGGCCGCCGCGAACGACGAACGCCCCGCGCTCGAGGCGGGCGGCGCCGAGCGCGCGCTGCGCCGCCTCGAATGGACCGTGATCCGCCGCCTCGACGGCCTGCTGCAGGGCGACTACCGCACGCTGATGCGCGGCACCGGCCTCGACCTGGCCGACCTGCGCGAATACCAGTTGCACGACGACGTGCGCCACATCGACTGGAACGTCACGGCGCGGCTGCAGACGCCGCACGTGCGCGTCTTCACCGAGGACCGCGAGATGTCGGCCTGGTTCGTGCTCGACCTGAGCCGCTCGGTCGACTTCGGCTCGGGCCTGAAGGCCAAGCGCGAGATCTCGGCCGGCTTCGTCGGCGTGCTGGCGCGCCTGCTCACACGCCACGGCAACCGTGTCGGCGCGCTGGTCTACGGCCACGACCTCGAGGCCGTGATCCCGCCGCGCAGCGGCCGGCGCCATGTACTGCACCTGCTGCATGCGATGGAGCGCCGCGCCGACCAGGCCGACAAGGCGCCGCCGCAGAAGGGCATGACCCGGCTCGACGATCTGCTGAAGTCGGCCGCCACCCTGATGCCGCGCCGCTCCACCGTGTTCGTGGTGTCCGACTTTTTGAGCGAGCCCGGCTGGGAGAAGCCGCTGGGCCAGCTGGTGCAGCGCCACGAGGTGGTGGCCGTGCGCCTGTTCGACCCGCTCGAGCTCGACATGCCCGACCTGGGCCTGGTGCCACTGCGCGACGCCGAGACCGGCGAGCAGCTCTGGGTCGACACCCACGATGCGGGCTTTCGCCGCCGCTTCGCGCGCATCGCCCGCGAGCGCGAAGATGCGCTGCGCGGCGCGCTGGCCCGCGCCGGCGTCGACACGCTGGAGCTGTCGACCGCCGACGACCTGGTCGAGGCGATCGTGCGCTTCGCCGACATGCGCAAGCGGCGCGTGCGCGCTTCGGGTGCCTCGCGTCCTGTAAAGGCGGTGGCCGCATGACGATTACCGGGTATATCGAGTTGACGTGGGCGACGACGAGCGCGAGGATTTCGCCGTGACCTTCCTCTGGCCCCAATTCCTCTGGCTGCTGCTGGCACTGCCGCTGCTGGTGCTGCTCTACCTCTGGCTGCTGCGCCGCAAGAAGAAGCTCGCGGTGCGCTACGCCAGCCTGTCGATCGTGCGCGAGGCGATGGGCACCGGCCAGAGCATCCGGCGCCATGTGCCGCCGTTCCTGTTCCTGCTCGCGCTGGCCGCGATGCTGGTGGCCGCCGCGCGGCCGATGGCGGTGGTGATGCTGCCGTCGAACCAGCAGACCATCATCCTCGCGATGGACGTCTCGGGCAGCATGCGCGCCGCCGACGTGCTGCCGAACCGGCTGGTGGCGGCGCAGGATGCCGCCAAGAGCTTCATCAAGGACCTGCCGCGCAACGTGAAGGTCGGCATCGTCGCCTTCGCGGGCAGCGCGCAGGTGGCGCAGCTGCCCACCACCAACCACGACGACCTCGTGACCGCGATCGACAGCTTCCAGCTGCAGCGCGCCACGGCCACCGGCAATGCCATCGTGGTGTCGCTCGCCACCCTGTTCCCCGAGGCCGGCATCGACGTCTCGCAGTTCAGCGCGCCGAGCCGCCAGCGCGGCGTGGCCATCGACCAGGCCGACAAGCCGGCCAAGGAATTCACGCCGGTCGCGCCGGGCTCCTTCACCTCGGCCGCGATCATCATGCTGACCGACGGCCAGCGCACCACCGGCGTCGATCCGCTCGACGCGGCCAAGGCCGCGGCCGACCGCGGCGTGCGCATCTACACCGTGGGCATCGGCACGGTCGACGGCGAGACCATCGGCTTCGAAGGCTGGTCGATGCGCGTGCGGCTCGACGAGGAAACCCTCAAGGCCGTCGCCAGCAAGACCCAGGCCGACTACTTCTATGCCGGCACCGCCGCGGACCTCAAGAAGGTCTACGAGACGCTGAGCTCGCGGCTCACGGTCGAGAAGAAGGAAACCGAGATCTCGGCACTGTTCGCGCTCGGCGCCGCGGTGCTCACGCTGCTGTCGGCCGGGCTCTCGCTGCTCTGGTTCAACCGGATTCTCTAGGGCAACGCCCTCTCAGGCCTTTGCCATCCCCTCGATCCCCGCGAGCACCTCGCGCAGGATCTCCTCGGACAGCGCCTCGTCGTTCATCGCACGCGCCAGCACCAGCCCGCCGGTCATCGCCGCCACCGCGCGGATCGCGTCGCCGCGCGCGTCGGCGTTCTTGCGCGTACGCCAGGGAAAGAACTTCGCGAAGCGCTCGATGCTCGCCTTCATGTGCGCGGTGAGCGAAGGCGCGGTGACCTGCTTCTGCGCCGTCTGGGCCGAGAAGGCCGCGAGCAGGCAGCCATCGCCGGGCGCGTCGCGGTGCGACACGCTGAGGTAGGCGCGCACGTAGTCGACCATGCCGTTGGGCAGCTGGGTGGCGGCGTCGAGGTCGGCGAGCGAGTGCGCCGACGCATGGTCGACGCACTCGGCCATCAGCGCTTCCTTCGAGTCGAAGTGGTTGTAGAACGGGCCGTGCGTGAGGCCCGTGGCCTTCATGATCTCGCTCACGCTCACGCCGCCGAAGCCGCGCTCGCGGAACAGGCGCGAAGCCTCGCCCAGGATCTTCTGATGCTTTTCGGCGGTTTCCGCTGCGGGGTATCGCATGTGACCTCATCCTCTTTCCGGGTACTTCCAGACCCTGGTTGACGCTATTCATGATAGGCATCATGCTTCGCACCGTCAAACATGACAGCCATCATGCTTAACGACGAAGGGCCTTTGGAAGCGGTCGCCGACCGCGCGGGCACCCCGACTTCTTTTCTGGAGAACGACATGAGCGAGCAAACGAACAACACCTCCGCCAAGCCTGGCACCGCGGTGGTGACCGGCGCCTCCGCCGGCCTGGGCCGGCTCTTCGCCGACCGGCTGGCGCGCCGCGGCCACGACCTGCTGCTGGTGGCACGCCGCGGCGACCGCCTCGACAAAGCGGCCAAGGCGCTGCGCAGCCAGTACGGCGTGACGGTGAACACCCTGGTGGCCGACCTCGGCGCCGCGGCCGACCTCGAGCGCGTGGCGCAGGCCATCGCCGCCGATGCCTCGATCACGCTGCTGGTCAACAACGCCGGTACCTCCACGCTGGCGCCGGTGCTCGCGACCGCGCCCGCCTCGGCGCAGTCGATGATCGACGTCAACGTCACCGCGCTGGCGCGGCTGAGCCTGGTGGCGCTCGCGGGCTTCAAGGCGCGCGACCGCGGCACGCTGATCAACATCGGCTCGGTGCTGGGCTTCCACACGCTGCCGATCAGCAGCATCTACAGCGGCACCAAGGGCTTCGTGCTGAACTTCACGCGCGGCCTGCAGGAGGAAGTGGCGGGCAGCGGCGTGCGCGTGCAGCTGGTGCTGCCCGCGGCCACCGCCACCGACATCTGGGAGCTGTCGGGCGTGCCGGTCACGAACCTCGATCCCGCGCACGTGATGACGGCCGAGCACTGCGTCGATGCCGCCATCGCCGGCCTCGACCTCGGCGAGCCGATCACCATGCCCTCGGTGGACGACTACGCGCCGCTGTTCGCGGCCTACGACGACGCGCGCGCCCAACTCTTCGGCGCCTCGCAGAACGGCACGCCGGCCACGCGCTACGCCGGCGTGGCGCGCTGAAGGCCCGCGCCCTCAGGCCGCCGGCTTCGGCTTCTTCTTCGCGCGTGCCGGCGGCGCCTTCACGGCACCGATGCCGCCGAGGAACAGGTCGGCCACCACCGGCGCGATCGAGGCATGGTCGAGCTGGCCGCCGGGCTTCATCCAGGTGAACATCCAGTTGATCATGCCGAACAGCAGCATGGTCAGCGGCTTGGCGAGGTCGTCGCTCGGCGTGCCCGGGCGCAGCGCGGCCACCGCGCGCGCGAAGCCCGCCACCACCTCGCGCTCCTTGTCGAGCACGCGTTCGCGGTCCTCCTCCTCGAGGAAGCGCACGTCGTCGGTCAGCACGCGGTGCGCGTCCTGGGCGCCCGCGTACTCCTCCACGATGCGGTAGATGAAGCGCCGCAGCCGCTCCTCGTCGGTCTGCGTCGAGGCCTCCTCCTCGGCCACCAGCGCCGCCAGCTTGGAGACGTGCGTCTCGGCGATGCTGATCAGCAGGCTGCGCTTGTCCTTGTAGTAGTGGTAGAGCGTGGCCTTCGAGAGATTGCAGGCCTCGGCCACCTGGTTCATCGAGGTGGCCGGGTAGCCCTGGCGCGCGAACAGCCGCGCGGCCCGCTCGAGGATGAGCTCGCGCTGGTCGTCGTAGCTGGCGGATCTTCCTCTGGGCATCGGTGTTCTTTCTGTTCTGGCGTTGAGAGGGTGTGGCGGGCAGCGCGCGATCCTAGCCGCGCTTGGTCGCGATCAGCGGCTTGACGTCGATCGAAGGCAGCCGCGGCCGCCCGGCCTCGACCTGCGCCAGCGGCTCGACCTCGCGCATCGTCGCGAGGCTGCGCACCGCGAGCGCCTGGTAGACCTGCGTGCCCTCGAGCTTCCAGGCGATCTCGGCCTCGCTCAGTTCTCTTTTCACGCGCGCGGGCATGCCCGCCACCAGCGTGCGCGGCGGCACCTTCATGCCGGCCGGCACGAAGGCGCTGGCGGCCACGATGGCCTTCTCGCCGATCTCGGCCTCGTCCATCACCACGGCGTTCATGCCCACCATGGCGTCGCGCCGCACCACGCAGCTGTGCAGGATCGCGCCATGGCCGATGTGGCCATTGACCTCGATCACCGTGTCGTTGTCGGGAAAGCCGTGCACGCAGCAGTTGTCCTGCAGGTTCGAGCCCTCCTCGAGCACGATGCGGCCGAAATCGCCGCGCAGGCTGGCGCAGGGGCCGACATAGCAGTTCGGGCCCACGATCACGTCGCCGATCAGCACGGCGGACGGATGCACGTAGGCGGTGGGATCGACGACGGGGATCACGCCGTCGATGGCGTAGCTGGGCATGGGTGCGGTCTCCTGTGGGGTGCCGGTCCTTCGTCTCGCGATTCAGGGTTTTCCCTGAATGCTTTGGACTTGTGCCGGATTCGTTCGCCATCCTAAAATCTACCGAACGGTCGGTCAATAGTAATTGACCCGAAGTCATCCCCCACACAGATGAGAGACAAGCCCATGTCGGAACCCCTGGTCCTCGTCGGCAATGCCGGCGCCGTCCGCACACTGAGCCTCAACCGCCCCGCGGCGCTCAACAGCTTCACGAGCGAACTGCACGCCGAACTGCTGGCGGCGCTCGAAGCGGCCGCGGCCGATGCCGAGGTGCGCTGCGTGGTGCTGACAGGTGCCGGCCGCGCCTTCTGCGCCGGCCAGGACCTCGCCGACCCGATGGTCGCGCCCGATACCACGCCCGGCGCCGCGCCCAAGGACCTGGGCCATGTCATCGAGAAGCTCTACGGCCCGCTCGTCAAGCGCATCCGCAGCATGCCCGTGCCCGTGGTGGCCGCGGTCAACGGCGTGGCGGCCGGCGCCGGCGCCAACCTCGCGCTGTGCTGCGACCTCGTGCTCGCCGCGCGCTCGGCCAGCTTC
>NZ_JBZAYE010000368.1:0-7416 GCF_058244205.1 Variovorax sp. 20P10.2.4 | reverse complement strand
CACCGTGGGGCGACCACGTTTCGTGCGCGCCTTCAACTGGGTCCGCAAGCCATCGTCGCTCGCGATCGCGTTGAGCGCATCGGCATCGAGCACCAGCGCGCGGGCGGTCGACAGCACGCGCGGCAGCAGCTCGCGCACCGCGGTGCCGCCGCCACAGCCGCAGACCACGGCCATCGCCGAGAGATCGAGCGAACGGGCGTCGCGCAGCATCAGTTCGGGCTGAGCGAGGTCGACCGGCGCCGCGCCCGGATCGAGCAGGCCGACGAAGGTGCGGCCAGCGCCCGCATGCAGCGCGGCGGAACCGGCCAGCAATGCTGCACCGGCCATGCCCGATGCGCCGCCGATCACGGCCACGTCGCCGTAGCTGCCCTTGTGGGAAGCGTGGGCGCGCGGAGCGAGCGATGGGGCGCCCGGCAGGCGCGCCACGGGCGGTTCGCTCGTCGCGCCGCAGCCGAGGTCGTCGAACCAGATCTCGCCGGCCGCGTCGCGGCCCTGGGCCGTGAAGAGACCGGGCTTCAGGGTCAGCAGGCTCAGGCAGATGCGCCGCGATGCCGCGCTTTGCGCCAGAAGATCGTCGCCGTGCGAAAGCGTGCCGGTGTCCGCATTCAGGCCCGATGGCACGTCCACCGCGAGCACTGGATGCGCCTCGCCATGCATGCGGCGCAGCCACTCGGCCATCGCGCCTTGAGGCGGGCGGGTGGCGCCGATGCCGAGCAGTGCGTCGATCGCGAGCTCGTAGCGCGCGGGCGGCTCCGGGGCGAAGGTCACGCCCGCATCGCGAGCCCGCTGCAGCGAGGCTTTCGCGTCGGCCGGCAGGCGGGCCTCGTCGCTCGCGAAGCTGACGACGGTCTCGACCCCGCGCTGCCGCAGCTGCGCAGCCGCCTCGAAGCCGTCGCCGCCGTTGTTGCCCGGACCACAGGCCACCCAGACCGTGCGGGCATGCGGCGCGATCGCCATTGCGAGCCGTGCCACGGCCAGCCCGGCGCGCTGCATCAGCGCGTGAGCGGGCAGGGCGGCCGCGGCGGCCTGCTCGATGCGGCGCGTGGCAGCGAGGTCGAACAGGTCGGCTGCGGTGGCGGAGGTGATGCGGTGCATCGGGCGATTCTGCCCCTGCCTATGATCGCGCGATGAAACGTCTGGGGCTTCTCGGCTGGCTGATCGCGCTGCTGCTTGCGTGGTTCGTGGCCTTCGTTGTCACCAGCATGGTGTTGGGCGAAGGCCTGGCTTGGGCGCTGGGGTGGCTGGCCATCGTCTGGGGCGTGTTTCTGCTGGCCGAATCGCTGCGATGGGTGCCGCTGCGCGACCTGGCCTGGGCCGCGAGCGTGGGCTGGGGCTTCGGGCTGATCCGCTGGCTCGATCCCATGATCGATGGCGCCGCGGGTGCGTGGCGCTGGCTGCTGATGGCGGCGGACCTGCTGTGCTTGGCCGTGTGCGTGCTGGTCGCGCCCGCGTTGCTGTCCGGGCTGGCCCGGCGTCTGCGGCCGCCGGAGCCGCCACGCTTGCCAGTGGAGAGGCCGGCCGCCCATCCGCGGCAGTGGGGCCCGAACGACGAGGCCTGAGCCTCAGCTTCCGAGTCGCTCGACGCCCAGCCCTTCGAGGTCGACGCCAGGGTCCTGCCCGGCGATCAGATCGGCCACCACGCGCGCGCTACCGCACGACAACGCCCAGCCGCTGGAGCCGTGGCCGAGGTTGAGCCACACGCCCGGAATGCCGCTCGCGCCGAGCACCGGCGGCCCGTCGGGCAGCATCGGCCGTGCGCCTTTCCACTGCTGCACGCCCGACTGCAGGGTCGCCGCGCCCGGGAACCAGTCCTGCAGCACCTTGTAGAGCGTGAGGATCGCGGGCTGGCTCAGCGTGTCGGCCGAGCCGCCGATTTCGGCGCTGCCCGCCACGCGCACGCGCTGTCCGAGCCGCGAGATCGCGACCTTGTAGCGTTCGTCCATGATCGCGCTGCGCGGCGCGTTGAGCGGCTCGCGCACCGGCGCACTCACCGAATGCCCGTAGACCGGCGCCATCGGAATCCTCAGGCCGAGCGGGCGCAGCAGCGAGGCCGAGCCGAGCCCGGCGCAGACCACCACCGCATCGAAGTGCAGCGCATCGGAACCGCTGGCCAGCGACAGCGAGGTGGGCGCGGCGCGGCTCAGCGGCGCGATGTCGCAGTTGAAGTGGAACTGCGCACCGAGCGACTCGGCCTCCCACTTGAGCAGCAGCGCGAACTGGCGGCAGTTGGCGACCTCGTCCTCGGGCAGGTGGATCGCGCCTGCCAGCGGCGTGTCGGGGTTGAGGGCGGGCTCGATCAGCCGGGCCTCGTCGGCATCGACCTCGCGGAACACGCTGCCCGCGCCGCGCAGCACCTCGAGACCGGGCTGGACCAGCTTGCGCTCGCGCTTGGAGCGCAGCAGCACCAGGTAGCCGTCGCTGCGTTCGTAGTTGAGCTCGCGGGCCTCGCTCACCTCGTGCAGCCGGGTACGGCTGTAGAAGGCCAGGCGCTGCATGCGCGCGCGGTTCGCGAGGTAGGTCTCGAGCTTGCAGGCCTTCTGCCAGCGCGACATCCAGCCCAGATCGCGCGAGGACAACGGCCAGCGCAGCTTGATGGCGCCGTGCGAGGACAGCAGCGAGCGCAGCACCTTCAGGCGCATGCCGGGCGCCGCCCAGGGCGTGACGTAGCCGGGCGCCACCACGCCGGCGTTGGCGAAGCTGGCCTCCTCGGCGGCGGCGCCCCGGCGTTCGAAAACGGTCACTTCATGGCCGTCGGACGCCAGCTCCCAGGCGGTGGTGACACCGATGATGCCGGCGCCCACGATCGCGATTTTCATTGAGATTCAGGATAAAAAAGAGTGCTGACGCCCATCTGACGAAGGTGCCTAGCTATTGTTTTTGCAGCAGCCATGCCGTCTCGTCGTGCAGCGCAGCATGCCAGAGCATTGGCGCCCCGGGGCGTTCCCCGGGTACACGGCGGGGCATCGGGGGCGCGCATCCGTCGAACGGCGTCCGACGGGAGGCTGGAAGGTGGGGCTTCGGGATCTGGCAAGGCGTGCGGGGCAGGGGTGTCCGAGGTGCGTGCTATACTCTTTGGGTTTCGCTCACGCGGTACTCCATCTGTCAAGACGGAGCACCACGCCGACGAAACACATTCGCAAACCAGCCCAATCAAGGTGTTGCGACCTCGCTGATGCAGCGTTGCCGGCCAAGCCGGCATGCAGTGTCCAGCGGAGTGCAAAAACGGGCTGGATTTTAGACCCAACCTTCGGAGTAACTTCAATGTCCGTCACCATGCGCGAAATGCTGGAAGCCGGTGTCCATTTCGGTCACCAAACCCGCTTCTGGAACCCCAAGATGGCCCCGTTCATCTTCGGTCATCGCAACAAGATCCACATCATCAACCTGGAAAAGTCGCTTCCGATGTTCCAGGATGCGGCCAAGTACGCCAAGCAGCTGACGGCCAACCGCGGCACGATCCTGATGGTCGGCACGAAGCGCCAGGCGCGCGAAATCGTCGCCGCCGAAGCCCGCCGCGCCGGCGTGCCCTTCGTCGACACCCGCTGGCTCGGCGGCATGCTGACCAACTTCAAGACCGTCAAGACCTCGATCAAGCGTCTGAAGGACATGAAGGCCCAGCAGGAAGCCGGCCTCGACAGCCTGAGCAAGAAAGAGCAGCTCACCTTCACCCGTGAAATCGAGAAGCTCGAAAAGGACATCGGCGGCATCCAGGACATGGCTGCGCTGCCCGATGCCATCTTCGTGATCGACGTGGGCTTCCACAAGATCGCCGTGGCCGAAGCCAAGAAGCTCGGCATTCCGCTGATCGGCGTGGTGGACTCCAACCACTCGCCCGAAGGCATCGACTACGTGATCCCCGGCAACGACGACTCGTCGAAGGCTGTCACGCTGTACGCCCGTGGCATCGCCGACGCGATCATCGAAGGCCGCAACAGCGCGACCAGCGACGTGGTCAAGGCCATCGCCGAAGGTAGCGACGAATTCGTCGAAGTCGAAGAAAGCGCTTCGGCCTGAGCTGCGCGTCCCCGCGCCTGAAGAAGGGGCTTCGTTGCCCCTTTTTTTTAATCTGATTTTCTGAATACGGAGAGAAACAATGGTTGCAATCACCGCAAGCATGGTCGGCGAACTGCGCGCCAAGACCGACGCGCCGATGATGGAGTGCAAGAAGGCTCTGACCGAGGCCGACGGCAACATGGAAAAGGCCGAAGAGCTGCTGCGCATCAAGCTCGGCAACAAGGCCGGCAAGGCATCGAGCCGCATCACCGCCGAAGGCGTGGTGGCTGCCTATGTCGACGACGCTGCCGGCGCGATGATCGAGATCAACTGCGAAACCGACTTCGTCACCAAGAACGACAGCTTCCTGGCGCTGGCCAATGCCGCTGCCAAGCTGGTCGCGCAGAACAACCCGGCCGACATCGCCGCGCTGGGCGCGCTGGCCTACGAGCAGGACGGCTTCGGCCCCACGCTCGAGGACGTGCGCAAGGGCCTGGTCGGCAAGATCGGCGAGAACATGAGCTTCCGCCGCTTCAAGCGCTTCGCCGGCAACGGCAAGCTGGCTTCGTACCTGCACGGCACGCGCATCGGCGTGGTGGTCGAGTTCGAGGGTGACGATGCCGCCGCCAAGGACGTTGCGATGCACATCGCCGCCATGAAGCCGGTCTCGGTTGCCGCGTCGGACGTGCCGGCCGAGCTGATCGAGAAGGAGCGTGCCGTGGCCGCGGGCAAGGCGGAAGAAGACCGCAAGACCGCCGAAGCCGAAGGCAAGAAGCCGCAACCCGCCGACATCGTTGCCAAGCGCATCGAGGGTGGCGTGCAGAAGTTCCTCAAGGAAGTCTCGCTGCACAACCAGCCGTTCGTGAAGAACGACAAGCAGACCGTCGAACAGATGCTCAAGGCCGTCAACACCACCGTCAAGGGCTTCACCCTGTACGTGGTCGGCGAGGGCATCGAGAAGAAGGTCGACGACTTCGCTGCCGAAGTCGCGGCCCAGGTCGCAGCCGCCAAGGCCGCTGCCTGAGACCGTTCCCCGCCAGAAGGCGACAGCGTGCAGGTGCATGCTGTCGCCTTTTCACCGCCAAGCTCTACACTCGCCCCCGCTCACTCTTAAAGGAAATTGCCCATGTCTGATCCCCGCCCAGCCCACAAGCGAATCTTGTTGAAGCTGTCGGGAGAGGCACTGATGGGCGACGACGCCTTCGGCATCAACCGCGCCACCATCGTGCGCATGGTCGCGGAAGTGGCCGAGGTCGTGAACATGGGCGTCGAGGTGGCGGTCGTGATCGGTGGCGGCAACATCTTCCGCGGCGTCGCGGGCGGCTCGGTCGGCATGGACCGCGCCACGGCCGACTACATGGGCATGCTGGCCACGGTGATGAACTCGCTGGCGCTGGCCGATGCCATGAACAAGCAGGGGCTGGTGGCGCGCGTGATGTCCGCCATCGCCATCGAGCAGGTGGTCGAGCCTTACGTGCGGCCCAAGGCGCTGCAGTACCTCGAGGAGGGCAAGGTCGTGGTGTTCGCCGCGGGCACAGGCAATCCCTTCTTCACCACCGACACCGCCGCGGCGCTGCGCGGCGCCGAGATCGGCGCCGAGCTGGTGCTCAAGGCGACCAAGGTCGACGGCGTCTACAGCGCCGACCCGAAGACCCATCCCGACGCGACGCGCTACGCCAGCCTGACCTTCGATCAGGCCATCGCGCAGAATCTCGGCATCATGGACGCGGCAGCCTTTGCGCTGTGCCGCGACCAGAAGCTGCCGATCAAGGTGTTCTCGATCTTCAAGAACGGTGCGCTCAAGCGCGTCGTCATGGGCGAGGACGAGGGCACGCTGGTGCATGCCTAGGAGTATTTGAGAATGACCATTGCCGATATCCGCAGCACGACCGACGCGAAGATGAACCAGTCGATCGCTGCCTTCCAGAACAACCTCACCAAGATCCGCACCGGCCGTGCCAACGCCGCGCTGCTCGACTCGATCCATGTCGAGTACTACGGCTCGCAGGTGCCGCTGAGCCAGGTGGCCAACGTGTCGGTGCTCGACTCGCGCACGCTGAGCGTGCAGCCCTGGGAAAAGGGCATGGGCGCCAAGATCGAGAAGGCCATCCGCGAAAGCGACCTGGGTCTCAACCCGGCCTCGATGGGCGAGCTGATCCGCGTGCCGCTGCCGGCCATGAGCGAAGAGCGCCGCCGCGAAATGACCAAGCTGGTGCGCAACGAAGGCGAGAGCGCCAAGGTCGCGACGCGCAACCTGCGCCGCGATGCCAACGAATCGGTCAAGAAGCTGGTCAAGGACAAGCTGGCTTCGGAAGACGACCAGAAGCGTGCCGAAGCCGAGATCCAGAAGGTGACCGACCGCCACATCGCGGAAATCGATCGCCTGATCGCGGCCAAGGAAGCGGAGATCATGGCCGTTTGAGGCTGCCCATGGCCGCCTCCAAGCCGCAGACCATTCCCCACCACATCGCCATCGTCATGGATGGCAATGGCCGCTGGGCCACGCGGCGCTTCCTGCCTCGCGTGGCAGGGCACAAGCAGGGCGTGGAGTCGCTGCGCCGCTGCGTCAAGGCCTGCGTCGACCGCGGCGTACGGGTGCTGACCGTGTTCGCCTTCTCCTCGGAGAACTGGAACCGCCCGCCCGAGGAGGTCTCGGGCCTCATGGACCTGATGGTCGGCGCGCTGGCGCGCGAAGTGCCGAAGCTCGGCCGCGACGGCGTGCAGCTGCGCTTCGTCGGCGAGCGCGGCGGCCTGTCGCCGAAGATGGTGAAGGGCCTGATCGACGCCGAGAACGCCACGGCGATGAACGACCGCCTGGTGCTCAACGTGTGCTTCAACTACGGTGGCCGCTGGGACATCGCCCAGGCCGCCGCCAAGCTGGCCGAACGCGGCGAACCGCTGACCGAGCTCAACCTCGACCGTGCGATGGCGCTCGCCCACGTGCCCGATCCCGACCTGTTCATCCGCACCGGCGGCGAACAGCGGCTGTCGAACTTCCTGCTCTGGCAGAGCGCCTACGCCGAGCTGTTCTTCAGCGACAAGCTCTGGCCCGAGTTCGACGAGGCGGCGCTCGACGAGGGCATCGCCGCATTCCAGAACCGCGAGCGCCGCTTCGGCAAGACATCGGCGCAGGTCACGACCAACGCCCGATCGCGCCAGACGGCCTGAACCTCTCTCCCCGGACGACCCCGCTGCATGCTCAAGCAACGCATCCTCACGGCGATCGTCCTGCTGGCGATCCTCCTGCCGGCGCTTTTCTATCCTTCCTACGTTCCCTTCGGCTGCGTGATGCTGGTGCTGATCGGCGCCGCGGCCTGGGAGTGGGGGCGCCTCAACGGCTATGGCCAGCGGGTGTCCGTGTTCCTCGGCCTCGAGATGGTGGTGTTGTGCGCGCTCTCGTGGTGGCTCGGACTGCTCGAGCGG
>NZ_JBZAYE010000367.1:0-7423 GCF_058244205.1 Variovorax sp. 20P10.2.4 | reverse complement strand
GCAAGGTGTTCGTGCCGCGCGACGCGCAGAAGCGCGCCTTCAAGCCCAGCCGCTGATCGGCCCTCGAGCTGCTCGCAAAGCCCGCGTTCTCCGGAACGCGGGCTTTTTGCATTGGGGGTTTGCGAGCAGTCGAAGGCGCCGATTTTGGTTGACGTCTGAATTGATGAAAAGTAATGTATTGGACGCGCGCAGTCCTGCATTCCGGTTCCGCATCGTCGGTGGCCGGTTCATCAACCTCAGCTTTTCGACCCTTCGACCATGAAAATCGCGATCCTGGGTGGCGGCCATGGGGCCTATGCGGCCGCCGCCGATCTGTCCGAAGCCGGGCATGAAGTGCGGCTGTGGCGCCGCGACGCGGCCGCGCTGCAGCCGGTCATCGACAGCGGCAGCATCGTGCTCAAGGATGCGCGCGGCGTGCGCGAGGTGCCCATTGCGCTGCCCACCGCCGACATCGGCGCGGCGCTGCGCGATGCGGAACTCATCGTGCTGCCGACCCCGGCCATCGCGCAGGACTTCATCGCGCGCGCCATGGCACCGCACCTGGTCGACGGCCAGGTCGTGTTCCTGCCGCCCGGCACCTTCGGCAGCTACGTGATGGCGCGCACCGTGCGCGAGGCCGGCAACCGCGCCGACGTGGCCTGGGCCGAGACCGGCACCTTGCCCTACCTGGCGCGCAAGCACGGCGAGCGCGAGGTCAATGTCACCATCCGCGCGATCCGCCTGCCCACCGGCGTCTATCCGGCACGCAAGGCCGCGCAGGCGATCGACACCATCCGCGTGGCCTACCCGAGCGTGCACGGCTGCGGCGACGCGCTCTCGGGCGCGCTGATGAATGCCGGCCCCGTCATCCATCCGCCGCTGATGGTGATGAATGCCGCGCCGCTGCAGCACTTCGAGCGCTGGGACATCCACAACGAAGGCACGCAGCCCGCGGTGCGCGCCGTGACCGACCGGCTCGACCGCGAGCGCATCGCCGTGCGCGAGGCCTTCGGCCATGGCGGCCCGCACTATCCGCTGGCCGACCACTACGACAACGATCGCTGGATGTACGGCGACGCCCACAAGCAGCTCGTGAAGTCGGGCGACTGGCGCGAGAACATCGACCTGCACGGCCACCGCTACATCACCGAGGACACCGAGCTCGGCCTGGCCTTCCTCGCCTCGGCCGCAAGGCATGCGGGCGTCGATGCACCCATCGCCCACGGCCTGCTCGCGATCGTCGGCGGCTTCCTCGGCCGCGACCTGCGCCAGGGGCCGCGCAGCTTCGAGGCCCTGGGCCTCGCGGACCTGTCGGCCGACGCGCTGCGCCAGAGGCTGCACGATGGCGAATGAGCCGGTCCGCTTCGCCGCGGTCGGCGCGGGGCGCATGGGCCGCGGCATCGCGATCGCCTTCGCCTACGCGGGCCATCGCATCGCGCTGGTCGACCTGCGCGTGCGCGGCGAGGAGGCCTGGAACAAGTTGCACGACGAGGCACGGCAGGAGATCGCGGCCAGCCTCGCGGGCCTGGCGCAACTCGGCGTGATCGATGCGGCGCAGGCCGAGGCCATCGCGGCGCGCGTGCAGTACGTGCGCGCGGCACAGGCACCGGCGGCGCTCGCGCAAGCCGAGCTGGTGTTCGAGGGCGTACCCGAAACGCTCGAGGCCAAGCGCGAGGCCTTCGAACACATCAACGCCCATTGCCGCGACGACGCGATCCTGACCTCGACCACCAGCAGCATCCTGGTCACGCAGCTCGCGGCGCTGGTGCGCAGGCCCGAGCGTTTCCTCAACATGCACTGGCTCAACCCGGCCTACGTGATCCCGGTGGTCGAACTGAGCTGCCACCCGGGCACCGACCCCGCCGTGCTGGCGCGCACGCGCGCGATCATGGAAGCGATCGGCAAGCTGCCCGTGGTGTGCGGGCCCACGCCCGGCTACATCGTGCCGCGGCTGCAGGCGCTGATCATGAACGAGGCCGCGCGCATGATCGAGGAGGGCGCCGCCACCGCCGAGGAGATCGACAAGGCCACGCGCCACGGCCTGGGCCTGCGCTTCGCGGCGCTCGGCGTGGTCGAGTTCATCGACTTCGGTGGCTGCGACATCCTGCACCACGCGAGCCGCGAGATGTCGGCCTCGATCGACAAGGGGCGCTACACCGCGCCGGCCATCGTCGACCGCATGGTGGAGGAAGGGCGGCTCGGCCTCAAGAGCGGCAGCGGCTTCTATGCCTACGAAGGCACCGACACCGCCGCCTATCGCCGCGACGTGCTCTCGCGCACGCTCGGCATGCTGCGCCACGCGGGCCTCTGGCGGCCCGCGGCCGAACGCACGCTGCCATGACGATGCCGATCCGCCGTGCCTTCGCCGATCTGTCGGTCGGGCAGGTGCACTGCGCGAGCTGCGGCGATGTCGATGCACCGCCGGTGCTGCTGCTGCACCAGTCGCCGCGCAGCTGGCGCGAGTACGAGGCGGTGCTGCCGCTGCTCGGCGCGCGGCATCGTGCGATCGCGATGGACACCGTGGGCTTCGGCGATTCGGCCGCGGGCAGCGAGCCCGCCTCGATCGCGCACTGGGCCCGCGTCGCGGCCGAGCTGCTCGATGCGCTGCGCATCGAACGCGTTGCCGTGGTCGGCCATCACACGGGCGGCGTGATCGCGATCGAACTCGCGGCCGCGCTCGGCGAGCGCGTGCGCGCGCTGGTGCTGTCCTCGACGCCCTATACCGACGCGGCCTTTCGCCGCGCGCGCGCCGAGCGTCCGCCGATCGACGAGGTCGAGCCCAGCGAAGACGGCAGCCACCTCGCGGCACTGTGGGGCAAGCGGCAGGGCTTCTATCCGCCCCACCGGCCCGAGTTGCTCGAAGCCTTCGTGCTCGATGCGCTCAAGGTCGGCCGGCGGCTCGAGGAAGGCCATCGCGCCGTGGCCTCGTACCGCATGGAACAGCGCATCGATCGCGTCACGCAGCCCGTGCTGATCGTGCGCGCGCCGCAGGATCCGTTCGCCTCGCCGCATGCGCAGGAGCTCGCGCAGCATCTGCGCCACGCGGCCAGCGTGCGCATCGCCGACATCGAAGGCGGCATGGTGCCGCTGCCCGACCAGTTGCCCGAAGCCTTCGCGCGCTGCGTGGACGACTTCCTCGCGGGCCTCGCATGAAGGCCGTGCGCATCGCGCAATGGGGCGAGCCGCCGCGCATCGAGGTGCGGCCCGATCCCGTGCCCGCGCCGGGCCGCAGCCTGGTGCGCATGCGGGCCGCGACCGTCGGCCACATCGACCGCACCGTGTGGCGCGGCGGCTTCCTGCGGCCACCGTCCTTGCCGTACACGCCCGGTGTCGAGGGCGCGGGCATCGTGATCCACAGCGAACGCTTCGCGCCGGGCCAGCGCGTGTGGCTGCGCGGCAGCGGCCTCGGCACACTGTTCGACGGCACCTGGTGCGAGATCGCCGACGCGCCCGATGCCGCGCTCGGTGAACTGCCCGAGGGCCTCGACATGGCACTGGGCTCGGCCTTCTTCTCGCCCTGCACCTCGGCCTGGGTCGCGTTGCACGAGGTGGCGCGCGTACGCGAAGGCGAGCGCGTGATGGTCACGGGCGCGAGCGGTGCGGTCGGCTCGCTCGCGGTGCAGCTCGCGCTCGAGATCGGTGCGAAGGTCTGCGCGGTGGTGGCCGATGCGTCCGCCGACCATGGCTTGCCTTCGGGCGTCGACATCGTCGAGTGGCGGCCCGGCATCGAAGCGCCGTCGCAAGAGGCCGAGGTGCTGATCGACACCGTCGGCGGCGATGTGCTCGCCGCGCTGCTGGGCCGCGTGCTGCCGGGTGGGCGCGCGGTGCTGGTCGGCTACACGGCGGGCGAGACCCTGTCGCTCTCGCTGCCGGCCTTCATGCAGCGCGACGTGAGCCTGCTGCCGCTCAACATGTTCCGGCGCGAGGCGCAGGGCCGCGCGGCGGTGCCTCGATTGCTCGAGCGATTGAGCGACGGGCGTTTGCGGCTCGCGGTGCAACGCTTCGCGTTCGACGAAGCGGCACGGGCGCTGGACTGGATCGCACAGCGTGGCCATCGAGGCCGCGCGGTGCTCGTCGCGGACTGAGCTTCGGCGCTACGCGTCGTCCTCTTCCTGTGCCGCGTCCGTCGGCGCATGCGCATGCAGCTGGATCATCAGCCGCAGCGTGTTCTTGAGTTCCTCCGCGCGCGTGAGGCCGAAGGGCTCGAGCACGCGGCGCTCGTGCTCGCTCGCGAGCTGCATCAGATGCTCCACCTTGGCCGCACCCTTGCGGGTGATGCGCACCAGCGTGATGCGGCGATCGCTCTCGTGGGGAATGCGCTCGACCTGGCCCTGCGTCTCCATGCGGTCGAGCAGCCGTGTCACGGTCGGCTGCTTGGTCACGGTGATCTGCGCGAGCCGGCCGATGCTCACCGCATCGCCGCCCGCGAGCGAGGCCATCACGCGCCACTCCGACACCGAGAAACCCTCCTGCCGCGCCACCTCGTGGAACTCCGAGGAGATCAGCTGGCTCGCCTGCGCGAGCAGCGCGGGCAGGTAGTTGTCGACGAAGCGCTGCGGCTTCTTTTCAGTGCTTCCCATGCGTTCTCCCGATGCACATCGAACGACCCGAAAGTGGCACGCGGCTTGCGTGTCTAGGGTTATTCATGATTGTGGATAGATTCATTTCTAAACAGTATACGTACCAAGGCCCGTACAAGCACTCATCGCTTTTCTGCAGGTGATGCATGAACGGGCCACCGCCCACACGGTGACGTCGATCCAGGAAAAGAGCAAGCCATGGCCGAGCGTTCGTTTGTCGAAGAAGTGAAGAAACTGCGGCTGTCCGCCGGTGAAGTGTTCCGCGGCGAAGGCATCCTCGCCGTCACCAAGGCGCTGCTCGAATCGGGCGTGTCGTACGTCGCGGGCTACCAGGGCGCGCCGATCTCGCACCTGATGGACGTGCTGGCCGATGCGCAGGACATCCTCGCCGACCAGGGCATCCGTTTCGAGAACAGCGCGAGCGAGGCCACGGCCGCCGCCACGCTCGCGGCCTCGGTCAACTATCCGCTGCGCGGTGCCGTGACCTTCAAGGCCACGGTCGGCACCAACGTCGCATCCGATGCGCTGGCCAACCTCGCCTCGGGCGGCGTGACCGGCGGCGCGCTGGTGATCGTGGGCGAGGACTACGGCGAAGGCTCCTCGATCATGCAGGAGCGCAGCCACGCCTTCGCGATGAAGTCGCAGATCTGGCTGCTCGATCCGCGGCCCAACCTGCCGAGCATCGTCGAGGCCGTGAAGCAGGGCTTCGAACTCTCCGAGGCCAGCCACACGCCCGTGATGCTGCAGCTGCGCATCCGCGCCTGCCATGTGCACGGCCAGTTCGTTGCCGCCGACAACCGCCGCGCCGCCTACTCGGTGCAGGAGGCGGCCGAGAACCCGCGGCGCGACGTGAGCCGCATCGTGCTGCCGCCCGCGAGCTTCGTGCACGAGCAGGAAAAAGTGAAGGAGCGCTGGCCCGCGGCCGTGCGCTTCATCGAGGAGCGCGGCCTCAACGAGTTCTTCGCCGACGGCGCCGACGACATCGGCATCGTGGTGCAGGGCGGCAGCTACAACACGCTGGTGCGCGCGCTCGAGCGCCTGGGCCTGGCCGACGTCTACGGCAACAGCCGCATCCCGCTGTACGTGATGAACGTCGCCTATCCGGTGATCGACAGCGAGGTGGTGCGCTTCTGCGAAGGCAAGCGCGCGGTGCTGATGGTGGAGGAGGGCCAGCCCAACTTCATCGAGCAGAACATCGCGACCATCCTGCGCCAGCGCGGCGTGACCACCGCGCTGCACGGCAAGGACATGCTGCCGGTGGCCGGCGAGTACACGGCCGCCGAGCTGCTGCAGGGCGCGCGCGTCTTCTGCGAGCGCTACGGCCGCCTCGCGCCGCAACCGGCCGCGCCCGTGCCGGCCCCGGTGCGCAAGGTGATCCCGCTGATCGAGCTGCCGAGCGAGCCGGCCGCGCCGCTGGCCGACAGCGTGCACGCGCGCCCGCCGGGCTTCTGCACCGGTTGCCCCGAGCGCCCGATCTTCAGCGCGATGAAGCTGGTCGAGCGCGAGCTCGGCCCGCACCACGTGAGCGCCGACATCGGCTGCCACCTGTTCTCGATCCTGCCGCCGTTCCACATCGGCAACACCACCATGGGCTACGGCCTCGGCGGCGCGGGCGCGGCCGCCATGGGCGCGCCGCGCGGCAAGCGCGCGATCGCGATGATGGGCGACGGCGGCTTCTGGCACAACGGCCTCACGAGCGGCGTCGCCAACGCGGTGTTCAACCAGAGCGACAACCTCACCATCGTCGTCGACAACAACTACACCTCGGCCACCGGCGGGCAGGACATCCTGTCGTCGAAGGCCGTCAACGCCACCCGCAGCACCGGCCACGCGATCGAGCGCGCGGTGCGCGGCGTGGGCGTGAACTGGGTGCGCACCATCCGCCGCACCTACGACGTGGCCGGCATGCGCGATGCGCTCAAGGAAGCGCTGACCACCAAGGAGAAGGGCCCGAAGGTCCTGATCGCTCAGTCCGAGTGCATGCTCAACAAGCAGCGGCGCGAGAAGCCGCTGGTGCGCAAGGCCATCGCCGACGGCAAGCGCATGGTGCGCGAGAAATTCGGCGTCGATGCCGACACCTGCACCGGCGACCACTCCTGCATCCGGCTCTCGGGTTGCCCCTCGCTGTCGATCAAGACCAACCCCGATCCGCTGCGCACCGACCCGGTCGCCACCGTGCTCGAGAGCTGCGTGGGCTGCGGCAACTGCGGCGACGTCTCGCACGCGGCCGTGCTCTGCCCCTCGTTCTACAAGGCGCGCATCGTCAGCAATCCCACCGGCTGGGACCGCCTGCGCGAGCGCGTGCGCGGCGCCGTCATCGGCTGGCTGCAGCGCGGCGCCGCGCGCCGGCGCGAGGCCTATTCGTTCTGAGCGCGCCGATGACCAAGCAACAACCGATCAAGATCGCGATCCTCGCCATGGGCGGCGAGGGCGGCGGCGTGCTGGCCGACTGGATCGTCGACATGGGCGAGGCCAACGGCTGGGTCGCCCAGACCACCTCCGTGCCCGGTGTGGCGCAGCGCACCGGCGCCACCATCTACTACGTGGAGCTGTTCCCCGAGGCCGCCGCGCGCGCCGACGGCGGCCAGCCGGTGCTGGCACTGATGCCGCTGCCCGGCGACGTCGACCTGGTGCTTGCCTCCGAGCTGATGGAAGCCGGCCGCGCGGTGCAGCGCGGGCTGGTCACGCCAGACCGCACCACGCTGATCGCCTCCACGCACCGCGTCTATTCGATCGCCGAGAAGAGCGCGATGGGCGACGGCCGCGTCGACAGCCGCGAACTGCTCGCGCATGCGGGGCGCGCCGCGCACCGCTTCATCCGCTTCGACATGGCGCAGGCCGCGGAAGACGCGGGCAGCGTGATC
>NZ_JBZAYE010000366.1:0-7425 GCF_058244205.1 Variovorax sp. 20P10.2.4 | reverse complement strand
CCGCGCTGGTGCTCGGCAACCGCGCCTACCTGCGCGGCAAGCCCAATCCCTGCCTGACCGGGCGCGTCGACGAGGGCGTGGCCCTGGCGCGCGCCGGGCTGGCGCGCGAGCTGCTGTTCTCGGGCGGCGTCGACAGCGAGGACGGCCGCATCGAGGCCGAGGTGATGG
Organism: Variovorax sp. 20P10.2.4; assembly: GCF_058244205.1. Taxonomy (NCBI): domain Bacteria; kingdom Pseudomonadati; phylum Pseudomonadota; class Betaproteobacteria; order Burkholderiales; family Comamonadaceae; genus Variovorax; species Variovorax sp. 20P10.2.4. Next base: position 7,257 of record NZ_JBZAYE010000366.1, on the reverse strand, counting down.
AGCAGCATGCGCGCGCCGTGGGCCATGCCGGGCCGATGCGGCAGGAGCGGGTGTCGAGCTCGACGCGGCTGAACCTCGCGCTCTCGACGCCGATGCTGCAGGCGGCCGGCGTGCGCAGCGTGATCGTGGTGTCGGAGCCCTATCACCTGTGGCGCGTGAAGCGGCTGGCACGCAACAGCGGCTTCGACCGCGCCTTCGACGTGCAGTACGCGGCCGCGCCCTCGAGCTGCTGGCGACGCTGGGGCATGGTCTTCAAGGGCGCATTGCGCGAGCCGCTCGCGGTCGTGAACAATGCCGCGCATGGCTACCTCTTCTAGCGCGGCCGGGGCCGAGGCCCCGCCCGCCGACTCGGGCTGGATCGAGAAATACCTGGAGTACGTGCGCGTGGAGCGCCGGCTGTCGGCGCGCACGCTCGAGCTCTACAGCTACCACCTGAAGGAACTGGCGGCGAACGCGGCCGAGGCGAAGCTGCCGCTGGATCGCGTGCAGACCGCGCACGTGCGCCGCTGGATGGCGCAGCTGCATGGCTCGGGCCGCGAGCCGCGCGGCATCGCGCTGGTGCTGTCGTGCTGGCGCAGCTTCTACCGCTGGCTCGGGCACGAGAAGCTGATCGGCTTCAACCCGGTGCAGGACGTGCACGCGCCCAAGGCCGACCGCCCGCTGCCCAAGGCGCTGGGCGTGGACGACGCGGTGCGGCTGGCCGAGCTGCACGACACCGAGGCCGACCCCTGGACCGAGACCCGCGACCGCGCGATCGTCGAGGTGCTCTACGGCTGCGGCCTGCGCGTGAGCGAGCTCACGGGGCTCGACGCGCGCGCGAGCCAGACCGCGCGCGGCTGGATCGACATGGACGCCCACGAGGCCAGCGTGCTCGGCAAGGGCAGCAAGCGGCGCATGGTGCCGGTGGGCTCGAAGGCCATCGAGGCGCTGACGGCCTGGCTCGCGGTACGCGGCGACTGCGCGGCGCTCACGGCCGCCACCCTGCGCGAACCGGCCGAGGCGGCGGCGCTCTTCATCAGCGCCAAGGGCGTGCGCATGTCGTCGCAGGCGGTGTGGAAGCTGCTGCGCGGGCGCAGCCTCAAGGCCGGCCTCGCGACGCCGGTGCATCCGCACATGCTGCGCCATTCCTTCGCGAGCCACGTGCTGCAGTCGAGCAGCGACCTGCGCGCGGTGCAGGACCTGCTGGGGCACGCGAACATCGCGACCACGCAGGTCTACACGCGGCTCGATTTCCAGCACCTGGCGCGCGCCTACGATGCGGCGCATCCGCGCGCGCGGGCCCGCGACGACGATGGCGGCAGTGGCAGCAGCCGTGGCGTCAAGAAAACTCCCGACAAGAAAACATGAAAACCCTCCGACTCAAGCCCGGCAAGGAGCGCTCGCTGCAGCGCCGCCATCCCTGGGTGTTCGAATCCGCCATCGCGCGCGGCGGCGCCGATGCCGGCGAGACCGTGCGCATCGAATCGCACGACGGTGCCTTCCTCGCCTGGGCGGCCTTCAGCCCCGATTCCAAGATCCGCGCGCGTGCCTGGAGCTTCGTCGAGACGCAGCGCATCGACGCGGCCTTTCTCGCGTCGGTGGTGGCGCGCGCGGTCGCGGCGCGCGGCCTGTTCGATTTGCAGAGCGACGGCGTGCGGCTGGTGCATGGCGAGGCCGACGGCCTGCCGGGCCTGATCGTGGACCGCTACGGCGACACGCTGGTGGCGCAGTTCCTGTCGGCCGGCGTGGAGCGCTGGAAGGCCGTGCTGGCCGATGCGTTGCTGAAGGCGACCGGCCTGTCGAAGCTCTACGAGCGCTCGGATGCCAGCGGGCGCGAGCGCGAGGGGCTCAAGCCCGTGACGGGCTGGCTGCGCGGACAGGACGAAGCGACCGAGATCGTGATCCGCGAGCACGACTGGAAGCTGTCGCTCGACATTGCCACCGGCCACAAGACCGGCTTCTACCTCGACCAGCGCGACAGCCGCCGGCGCTTCGCCGAGATGGCGCGGCACCGGCGCTTCCGGCGCGTGCTCAACTGCTTCTGCTACACGGGCGGCTTCACGGTGGCGGCGCTCGCGGGCCTGAAGGCGGCGGACGCGGTGAAGGGCGCCTCGCTGGTGTCGGTCGATTCCTCGCTGCCGGCGCTCGAGCGCGCGCGCGGCCACCTGGCGCTCAACGGCTTCGACGCGGCGGCCGACGGTTTCGAGGCCGAGTTCCTCGACGCCAACGTCAACACCGTGCTGCGCGAGTTCCTCGACCAGGGGCGCAGCTTCGACGCGATCGTGCTCGATCCGCCGAAGTTCGCGCCCACGGTGGCGCATGCCGAGCGCGCCGCGCGCGCCTACAAGGACATCAACCGGCTCGCGCTCAAGCTGCTCGAGCCGGGCGGGGTGCTGCTGACCTTCTCGTGCTCAGGCGGCGTGGGCGCCGACCTGTTCCACAAGATCGTGGCCTCGGCCGGGCTCGATGCCGGCGTGGACGGCTACATCGCCGAACGCCTGGGCGCGGCGCCCGACCATCCGATGACCATCGAATTCCCCGAGGGCGAGTACCTCAAGGGGCTGGCGGTGGTGCGAAAACCCGCTTGACCGTGCCGGCCGAAGGGGGCTTGGCCCCCGCGGCAACGCAACTCAGTGGCACTGGCTACACTGCCCGCCAGTTTCCCGCTTTCCGATCCATTCCATCCGTTTTCCGCTTCCGGAGCACCCCATGGCCCTGATTCCCGCCACCATCCTCACCGGCTTCCTCGGCTCGGGCAAGACGACCTTGCTCAAGCGCATCCTGACCGAGGCCCACGGCCAGAAGATCGCGGTCATCGAGAACGAGTTCGGCGAGGAGAACATCGACAGCGACATCCTCGTGACCGAATCGAAGGAGCAGATCGTGCAGATGAGCAACGGCTGCGTCTGCTGCACCATCCGCGAAGACCTGCGCGAGGCGCTGCAGCTGCTGGCCGCCAAGAAGCGCCAGGGCCTGCTGGAGTTCGACCGCGTGGTGATCGAGACCACGGGCCTGGCCGATCCCGGCCCGGTGGCGCAGACCTTCTTCATGGACGACGAGATCGCCGAGAGCTACCTGCTCGACTCGATCCTCACGCTGGTCGATGCCAAGCACGCGCCGCAGCAGCTCAACGACCGCCAGGAGGCGCGCCGCCAGGTGGGCTTCGCCGACCAGATCTTCATCAGCAAGAGCGAGCTGGTGTCGGCCGAGGAGACCGAGGCGCTGATCCATCGCCTCAAGCACATGAACCCGCGCGCGCCGCAGCAGAAGGCGCATTTCGGCGACGTGCCGCTTAAGGACATCTTCGACCTGCGCGGCTTCAACCTGAACGCCAAGCTCGACATCGACCCCGACTTCCTGAAGGAAGACGACCACGACCATCACGACCATGACCACGCGCATGGCGAGCACTGCGACCATCCCTCGCACAAGCACGAGGGCCACGGCCACCATCACCACACGGACGACGACGTCAAGAGCTTCGTCTACAAGGCCGACCGCGCCTTCGACCCGGCCAAGCTGGAAGATTTTCTGGGCGCGATCGTCAACATCTACGGCCCGCGCATGCTGCGCTACAAGGGCGTGCTGAACATGAAAGGCACCGAGCGCAAGGTGATCTTCCAGGGCGTGCACCAGCTGATGGGTAGCGACCTCGGTCCCGAATGGGGCAAGGACGAGCAGCGCCAGAGCCGCATGGTGTTCATCGGCATCGAGCTGCCGCGCGAGATCCTCGAGCAGGGGCTCGAGCAGTGCCTGGTGTGACAAGGCATGAATAAACCTACTGCGCGCCCCGATCTCGCACCTGCGGTCCTCACCGCACAAGGTACGGCTCCGGTCCTCGGCGCGACCTCGGGGCGCTCGCTACGGTTTCTTCACACCTTGTGAGCTGAAGGTCCCGGATGAAGAAAAGGCGCCGGCCGCGAGGCCCGGCGCCTTTTTACTTGGCGGGCAGCTCGACGGGCTTGCCGATCAGCTTGAGCTGGCCGTTGCTGAACTCGACCTGGCTGGTCACGTCGTCGCCCGCGCGCTTCAGGTAGCCCTGCTGCTCGAACTGTTCGATCATCAGCGCGACCACTTCGGGCGACGGCGCCTGGCTGCCGCCGGCGGTCTCGGCGATCTTCTCGATCCACTTCACCGGCAGCCGCCCGTTGGCCTTGAGCACGCCGCGTTTGAGCAGCAGCGCGTTGCCGGGCAGCTGCAGGTCCTCGTCGGTCACGCCGGCCATGGCGACCGAGTAGCCGAACTCGGCGCGCTGGCCGTCGATCTCGACCAGCAGGCGGTCGACACCGACCTCGGGGCCATGCTTGGCCATGGCCTTGAGATCGGGCGCGAGCTGGTCGGCCAGCGCGCGCAGCGCGGCCTGCGAGGCCTTGCCGCGGATGCAACCGTTGGCCGCGGCCGAGCGGGTCCAGGCCTCGGCCAGCTTGCGGTAGCCGCCGACGTCGATGCGGCGCGTGCTGCTGGCCATCTCGAAGTTGTCGATGCGCGTCGCGCCGACCGAGCCCGTGCCCTTGAAGGTGCCGGTGCCGGTGTAGAGGCCGTTCTCGATGGTGGCGTCGCTGGCGGCCTCCAGGCCCTGCAGCACGATGGCGGGGAAGGGCTTGGCGGGGGCGGCGTCGGCATTGGCCTTCTTGCCGGCCACCGTGAATTCCAGTGCCTCGAGCCGGCCCGTGCTCTTGCCGGTGGCCAGCATCCAGCCGTGGCGGATGTCCAGGTCGGCCCGGGCGCCGAGCTTGCCCATCTTGAGGTTGACGCCGTTGCGCAGGTCCGCGGCCTCGAAGCCGGGCAGGGCGAGTTCGTAGTGCGCCTCGGTGCGCGCGCCGTCGACCCGCACGCGCAGCTGCGCGCCCTGCCAGGAGACGCGGGTCTTGCCCTCGTCGGCGAACTGGCCGGGCGCGAGCGTGATCTCGCTGGCGTAGCCGCCGTCGAAGCCGACCCGGGTGTGGGCGCCGAAGGGCCTGGCGTCGCCGAACACCTTCTTGGCCTCGGCCTGGCCCTTGATGTCGAGCAGCAGTTCGCTGTCGATGGTGGCCGCGGCCAGGCTGCCGCCGGCCAGCGGGCCGTGGCGGATGGTGTCGCGGAAACTCAGGCGCAGCGGCTTGGACGGGGTCGGCGCGGCCTCCTCGCCGTCCTCTTCCTCCGGGTCCGCGGGCGGCGCGCCGGCCACGGCGGCGTCGGCCGGGCAGCCGAGTTCCAGCGTCACGGTGCTGACCGCGCCGAGGAAGCCGCGCTCGTAGCTGCGCTCGGTCACGCGCACCAGCGCGCTTTGCTGCGGCAGTTCCGCGAAGGCGCTGTCGTAGACGGATTTCACCTTGTTGCCGGCCCACCAGGTGCTGCCGGCATAGGCCAGCGCGATCGCGGCGGCCAGGACTCCCAGGACTGTCTTCTTGCTCAAGTTCGGCTTTCTTGTAGGGGTATCCAGGGCCGTGAGGCCCCTGGCGCCGGCCCTCCGCCGGCGCGGCGCGATGCTACCGGAGCGCCGTGGGGGCCAAACGCATCGCCCGCGCATTCGAGTTCTCTATACAATCGCGCGCCTGTTGAAAACGCCAGGTCCCCCCGCAAGGGGGCGGCAGGGGTCGAAGACAGGAGGGCGCCGCATGTTTGCGGCGGGCTTTCGGGGGTATAACCCCGGGGTTCGCCGACCGGCGGATGCCCTCGACAACGTGGAGCCCGCGCGGCCGACCAGGTCCGCAGTGGCTCCCATGGGAGGAGACACCAGTGAAAGCGCGTTCCAGTTCGTCCAAGGAGCCAGTCACCGTGAAGAAGCCCGCCGCCAAGGCCACGCCAGCATCCAGGACCGACGCCACCAAGGCGACGGCCGCGAAGCCGGCTGTACCGGCGGCCAAGAAAGCATCTTCCGCGACGGCGACCGTAGCGAAGAAGGAAGGCGCCGCAGCAAAGAGCGTCAAGACAGAGAAGACCGCAACGCCCACGGCCAAGGCCGCGAGCGCATCGGCGAAGAAAGCAGTTCATCCCGCCACCAAGCCTGCCAGCGAGCCGGCGGCAACCGTCCCGGCCAAGAGCGCGAGCAAGACAGCCAAAGCGGGTCCATCGTCCACCAAACCCGTCGGCCCGCGTGCCGTTTCACCTGTTCCCCCGATTCCCATGAAAAAAACGGCTGCCGCCTCTTCCTCCGCCCCGGCGACACCTTCGACCCCCGAGCCCGAAGTCGCCACGGCAACGGCCGCGCCCGCCCCCGCCCGCGGCGGCCGGGTGTCCCGCCTGTCGCAACTGACGGTGCCCTCGATGCCGCAATCGGTGGCATCGACCGCCGCCAAGTCCAGCTTTATCCAGACCGCCTCGCAGGCGCTGGTTCCGCCTCCCCCCGTGAATGTGAAGAAAGATCCGAAGTTGGCCAACAACTGGAAGACCAAGTCCGTCGAAGAACTCAGCGATGCCGAAGTCATCGCGATGCCCGATGCCGAGTACATGAACGAGAAGCAGATGGCCTTCTTCCGCCTGAAGCTCGTCGAACTCAAGCGCGGCATTCTCGAGAATGCCGGCGAAACCACCGAGCACCTGCGTGAAGACACGGTGGTCGTGCCCGATCCGGCCGACCGCGCCACCATCGAGGAAGAACATGCCCTCGAGCTGCGCACCCGCGACCGCGAACGCAAGCTGCTGAAGAAGATCGAGCAGTCGATCCAGCGCATCGACGCCGGCGACTACGGCTACTGCGACGAAACCGGCGAGCCGATCGGCGTGGGCCGCCTGCTGGCCCGCCCGACCGCCACGCTGTCGCTCGAAGCGCAGCAGCGCCGCGAGCTCAAGCAGAAGATGTTCGGGGACTGAGCGCCGGTTCTCCGGCCCGGCTCCGACCGTCGTCCATCGCCCGCGAATGCCAAAGGAAGAAACGGGCCGCCTGCTTTCCAAGGTGGCGAAGTTCGTCCGCAATCCGCTCAAGGATTGGTCGGAGCTGGACACCCCCTCGACGACGAACGCCTCCGATTCCTCGCTGCCCGACCCGGCCTACAGCCGGGAAATGCTCAAGGAGATGATCGAGCGGCGCCAGCGCAACGATTTCGTGCGCCGGCGCGAGTTCGACATGCTGCGCAAGCTGCGCCAGCGCGAGGCCGCCGCCCACGCCTTCGATGCGACGGTCACGCCGTCGTCGTTCAACATCAACAGCACCTCGGAGAAGTCCGAGGGCCGCGCGCTCACGCTCAAGAAGATCGACGAGATCGAGGAGCAGATGTCGCAGCAGTGGTGGAAGGGGCGCGGGCCGAACGGCGAGACGCTGGTCAAGTCGCCGCCCGACGCGGGCGCCGAGACGCTGTC
>NZ_JBZAYE010000365.1:0-7427 GCF_058244205.1 Variovorax sp. 20P10.2.4 | reverse complement strand
TCACCGTTCTCGCGGGTTCCGAGCTCAAGGACCTCGAGGCGCCGCTGGTCGAGGCCGCGCGCGCCGCCGGGGTGGAGCTGCAGCTGTCGTACGCGGGCACGCTCGACATCGTGGAGCGCGTGAATGCCGGCGAGCGCTTCGATGCGATCCTGCCGCCCAACGGCGCCTATCCCGCATTGGCGCTCGCCAAGCCGGCGGTGGCGCGCGAGAAGCTCTTCTATTCGCGCATCGCGCTCGGCGTGAAGGCTGCCAAGGCCGCGCGGCTGGGCTGGGACAAGCGCGCGCCCGGCTGGGCCGACATCGCGCGGGCCGCGAGCACGGGCCAGCTGCGCTACGGCATGACCAACGCGACCAGCTCCAACACCGGCATGAGCGCGCTGTTCGCGGTCGCCTCGGCACTCGCGGGCAAGACCGAGGACCTGACGGCGCAGGACGTGGACGAGAAGACGCTCAAGGCCTTCCTCTCGGGCCAGAAGCTCACGGCCGGCAGCTCGGGCTGGCTGGCCGATGCCTACCTGGCCGATCCCGCGGCGATCGATGCGATGGTCAACTACGAGGCCGTGATCCTGCGCCTCAACGAGCGGCTGCCCGCGGCCGACCGGCTGCTGCCGATCTATCCGCGCGACGGCATGATCTCGGCCGACTATCCGCTGATGCTGCTCGACGAGGCGCGGCGCGAGCCCTACAACCGGCTGGTGGCGGCCTGGAAGGGGGCCGCGTTCCAGCGCGACGCGCTGTCGGCCGCCTTCCTGCGCCCGGCCAATCCCGAGGTGCAGGCCGCGAGCGCGCTGCCCACGGCGGCGGTGTCGGAGCTGTCCTTTCCGAACCGGCTCGAGGTGATCGATGCCGTGCTCGGCACCTACCAGGCGCGCTGGCGCAAGCCCTCCACCTCGATCTTCGTGCTCGACCTCAGCGGCTCGATGCAGGGGCAGCGCCTGGAAGCCATGCGCGAGGCGCTCAAGCGGCTGTCGGGCGCCGAGGCCGGCGCCGCGGCGAGCGTGCGCTACAGCGCGTTCCAGAGCCGCGAACGCGTGGTGCTGATTCCGTTCGCCACGCGCGTGTCGGAACCGGTGTGGGTGCGCTTCGAGCCCGAGCGCATCGGCGCCGCGCGCGAGGAACTGCGCCGCCAGGCCGACGCGATGAAGGCCGATGGCGGCACCGCCATCTACTCCGCGCTGGCCGTGGCCGAGGACCTCGCGCGCGAGGAGCAGCGCAGCGATCCCGATCGCTTCGTGAGCATCGTGCTGCTGACCGACGGCCAGAACAACGCGGGCCTGAATCCCGAGGAGTTCCAGGCGCGCTATGCGAGCGGGCTGCCGGCGCGCATCTTCCCGATCCTGTTCGGCGAGGGCAACGCGGCCGAGATGCACCAGCTCGCGAAGTCCTCGGGCGGGCGCGAGTTCGACGGCCGCCGGCTGGTGCTGGCGCAGGTGTTCAAGGAAATCCGGGGCTACCAGTGAGCTCGCGCAAAGGCTCGATGTGGCGCGGCGTTCGCTGAAGCTGCGCGCGCTGCTGTTCCTCTACGGCAACGGCAACATCCTCGGCTGTGCGCTCGCGCTGGCCGGTCCGGCGCTGCTGTTCGCGGGCGTCATCGACCGCGGCTGGCTCGCCATCACCGCCGGCCTCTACATCGGCGGCTGGCTGCTGGGCCGGCGCGCGCCCGAGCTCGAGCGCCGCATCGAGGACAGCCTGAGCCTGGAGGAGACGCTGCGGCGGCTCGACGAGGTGGTCGCGCGCGCCTCGCCGCATCTCACCGAGGACATGCGGCACAGCCTCGAGAGCGTGCGCGGCCTGGTGGTCGAGGTGCTGCCGCAATTGATGGACGCCGGCACGGGCGGCGACGACCTGTTCACCGTGCGCGAGACCGTGCTGCGCTACCTGCCCGAGACCCTGGCCAACTACGTGGCGCTGCCGCCGGCCTTTCGCGTCACGCAGCCGCTGAAGGATGGCAAGACCGCGCGCCAGCTGCTCGGCGAGCAGCTGGGCCTGCTCGATGCCAAGCTGCGCGAGGTGGTCGCCAACCTGGCCGCGAGCGACGCCGCCGCGCTGGTGGCCAACGGCCAGTTCCTCGAGAAGAAGTTCAGGCAGCCCGATTTCCTCGAGGGCTGAGCCGCGCCGGCAAAGCCCTTGCAAACGTGGGGCCGCGCGCGGGCTTCGATAGACTGCGCGGGTGACTTCCTCCTCCGAGCCTCCCAGTCCGTCGCTGGCCTGCGCCAGCCTCCCGCTTCCTCGCCGCCGCTTTCCGCGCGTGCTGTCCCCGCCCCTGACACGGCCTCCGCCGCGTCCAACGGCTGCTTCTCTCCTCCCGATTCCCCCTTCATCGCCCGCCATGGTTCGCGCCATGCCGGGCCGCACGCGCTCGCGCGCCACCTTCCATGATTGAACTGCTGTCCGACCCCGCCGTCTGGATCGGTCTCCTCACGCTCGTCGTGCTCGAGATCGTGCTGGGCATCGACAACCTGATCTTCATCGCGATCCTCGCGGAGAAGCTGCCGCCGCACCAGCGCGACCGCGCGCGGCTCATCGGCCTGAGCCTGGCGCTCTTGATGCGCCTGGGACTGCTGTCCATCGTCTCGTGGCTGGTGACGCTGACCACGCCGCTGTTCAGCCTGTTCGGCCAGGGCTTCTCGGGGCGCGACCTGATCCTGCTGTTCGGCGGCCTGTTCCTGCTGTTCAAGGCCACGGCCGAGCTGCACGAGCGCATCGAGGGCGTGAGCCATGCCGTGACCGGCAGCGCGGCCTATGCGAGCTTCGGCGTGGTGGTGGCGCAGATCGTGGTGCTCGACGCCGTGTTCTCGCTCGACGCGGTGATCACGGCCGTCGGCATGGTCGACCACCTGCCGGTGATGATGGCCGCGGTGATCATCTCGATCGCGATCATGCTGTGGGCCTCGAAGCCGCTGACGCGCTTCGTCAACGCCCATCCCACGGTGGTGGTGCTGTGCCTGAGCTTCCTGCTGATGATCGGCCTGAGCCTGGTGGCCGAGGGCCTGGGCTTCCACATTCCCAAGGGCTACCTCTACGGCGCGATCGGCTTCTCGGTGCTGATCGAGGCGCTCAACCAGTGGGTGCGCCGCAATGCGCTGCGCCACGAGGCGCGCCGGCCGCTGCGCGAGCGCACGGCCGAGTCGGTGATCCGCCTGCTCGGCGGCCGCACGCGCGGCGAGCCGGTGCCCGCGGGCAGCGATGCGGCCGATGCCGACGCGCCCGCGGACGAACCCGCCTTCGGCATCGAGGAACGCAACATGGTCAGCGGCGTGCTCTCGCTGGCCGAGCGCAACGTGCGCTCGGTGATGACGCCGCGCGCCGACGTCTCCTGGGTCGACCTCGACGACGATCCCGAGGCGCTGCGCGAGCAGCTGCTCGACACGCCGCACGGCATCTTCCCGGTGTGCCGCGGCTCGCTCGACCAGGTGGTGGGCGTGGCACGCGCCAAGGACCTGCTGGGCCAGCTGCTGCGCCATGGCCGCATCGACGAGGGCCATGGCCTGCGCGCGCCGATCTACGTGGCCGAGTCGACGCGCGTGATCCGCCTGATCGACACCCTGCGCGGCGCGCGTGGCCAGCTCGCGCTGGTGGCCGACGAGCACGGCACCCTGACGGGCGTGGTCACGCCGATCGACGTGCTGGAGGCGATCGCGGGCGAGTTCCCCGACGAGGACGAGGCGCTCGAGATCCAGCAGACCGGCCCCGAGGCCTGGACCGTGGCCGGCAGCGCCGACCCGCACCTGCTCGAGCAGGCGCTGCAGACCGACGGCCTGGCGAGCGAGGACGACAGCTACACCTCGGTGGCGGGGTTGCTGCTCGACCGCTTCGGCGGCCTGCCCGCGGCCGAGGCCACCTGGGTGCACGACGGCTGGGAGTTCGTCGTCACGGGCGTGGACGCGCAGCGCATCCGCGAGGTGGCGGTGCGGCGCATGCCCGTGGCGTTGCCCGAGGCCTGAAGCGCGGAGGGCGCTGCTTTGGTAGGCTGGCGCTCCCGCTTTCCGACCCGCTCCGCGCATGACCTCCAACGCCGCCCACCGCCAGCCCGTTCCTCTCGCCAAGGCCTACCGCCTGCTCAACCACGGCCCCACGGTGCTGGTGAGCGCGGCCCACGCGGGCCGGCGCAACATCATGGCGGCGGCCTGGGCCATGCCGCTGGACTTCGATCCGCCCAAGGTGGCGGTGGTGCTCGACAAGAGCACCTGGACCCGCGTGCTGCTCGAGGGTGCGGGCAGCTTCGCGCTGCAGGTGCCGGTGCGCGCGCAGCTCGACCTGACCGAGGCGCTGGGCAGCAGCTCGGGCCGCGAGCTGGTCGAACGCGACGGCCGCGACAAGTTCGAGGCCTACGGGCTGCACAGCTTCGCGGGCAGCGCCACCGAGGCGCCCCTGCTCGAGGGCTGCGCGGCCTGGCTCGAATGCCGGCTGCTGCCCGAGCCGCCGATCCAGCAGCGCTACGACCTGTTCCTCGGCGAGGTGATCGCGGCGCAGGCCGATGCGCGCGTGTTCTCGAACGGCCGCTGGCACTTCGAGGGCCACGACGAACTGCGCACGCTGCACCACGTGGCCGGCGGGCACTTCATCGTCGATGGCGAGGCGGTGGACGCGAAGCCGCTGCCGCAGGCCGGGCGCTGAATCAGCCGTCGCTGGTCCGGCCCGACGCCACCAGCAACTGCCGCAGCACCACCCCGCCGCACAGCGCGGCCGCGCCGGCCAGCAGCACGAAGCTCAGCACGCCGGCCGGCGAGGCGTCCTCGAGCCAGCCGGCCACCAGCAGCGTGGCGCTGTTGTAGGCCGCGTGCAGCGCGATGCACGGGATCAGCGAGCGCGTGCGCTCGTAGAGCCAGCCCAGCACCGCGCCCATCGCCACGCCGACCACGAACTGGTAGATGTTCATGTGGGCCGCGCCGAACAGCAGCGCCGACATGAAGATCGCCTGCCCGCGCCCGTAGCGCTGCAGGAAGCCGCGCAGCACGATGCCGCGGAACAGCATCTCCTCGAGCAGCGGCGCCATCACGCAGACCGCCAGCACCGCGGCCACGCTGCCGTCGGCCATGCGGCTGAACATCGCCTCCTCCCAGGCCGACAGCGGCAGCGCCAGCGTCAGCAGATTGATCGCGCAGGTGATCGCCAGCATCAGCGCCGGCATCAGCAGCAGCGTGGGCGGCACCACCAGCATCAAGGTGGCGCGCATCGAGGCGTTCGAAGGATGGAACAGCGCGCGCCAGCCCAGCTTCTGCTGCTGCATCACGACCGCGAACACCAGCCCGTTGCCCAGCACGGACGACAGCACGCCGATCTGCATGGTGCTCAGGCCGAACAGCCGGTTGGCGTCGCGCAGCGCGGCGCCCACGATCAGCTCGCAGAGGAACAGGGCGAGGTACAGCAGGACGGCCTGCGTCGCCGAGGGGAAGGCCGGGCGGTTCGGGGAGGGCATGGGCGCTGCGCAAAGGTGGCGGGCATGTTAGCCGCTGCCGCCGGCCCGGCGCCTCCCCCAACCGGGGGGCGGTGTCAGACCACGAAGGGCAGGAAGCGCTTCGTGCCGCGCATGTAGGCGCGGTAGGCGTCGCCGAAATGCGCGATGCATTCGCGCTCGTCGCTGAGCGCCGTCAGCACCAGCAGCACCGTGGCCGCGAGCGCCAGCGCGAGGCCGGGGCCGCCGATGTCCTTGAGGCAGGCGCCCCAGGCCAGCAGCATCAGCGCGGTGTACATCGGATGGCGGATGTAGCGGAAGGCGCCGTCGGTGACCAGCGACGCGGTCTTCTCGAAGCCGAGCAGCGCGGGATCGTCGTCGCGCGCCGCGCCGGGCCGCACCGCGGCCTGCAGCCGGCGCCAGGCATGCACCGGCAGCCAGGCCGACAGCGCCAGCAGCAGCCACGACAGCAGCTGGTGCGGCGCCAGCGGATCCACGTGCCACACGGGCAGGTTCAGCAGGATCAGCGCCAGCATGCACTCCCAGGCGAAGAAGCGGTAGAAGCCGTGCGAGCCGCGCCGGCGCAGCGCGCCGCGCGAGACGTACAGCAGCGCGGCCGAGACGACGACGAAGAGGGCGATCTGGATCCAGGCGAAAGGCATGGGGCCCGAATCTACACGCCGGGCCGCCGGCGCCCTCACACCTTGTCAGCCCATCGTCGAGTAGCCGCCGTCCACCGGGATCGACACGCCGGTCACGTAGTCGGCCGCGGGGCTCGCGAGGAACACGGCCGTGCCCGCGATGTCGGCCGGCCGGCCCCAGCGGCCCGCGGCCGTGCGCGCGACCACGCGCTCGTAGAGGCCCGCGACCTGGGCGCGCGCGCCGTCGGTCATCTCGGTCTGGAACCAGCCCGGCAGGATCGCGTTGACCTGGATGTTGTCGGCCGCCCACGAGAGCGCGGTCGACTTGGTGAGCTGCACCACGCCGGCCTTGCTCGCGGCATAGGCGGGCGAGTAGGCGGCGCCGAAGATCGACATCATCGAGCCGACGTTGACGATCTTGCCGCCGCCCGCGCGCTGCATGTGCGGGTGCGCCGCGCGGCTCACGAGGAAGGCGCTGGTGAGGTTGGTCTGGAGCACGAGGTTCCACTCGTCCAGCGTGAGCTGGTCGACCGGCTTGCGCACGGTGGTGCCGGCGTTGTTGACCAGGATGTCGAGCCGGCCGCAGCGCGCGGCCACGGCGTCGACCGCCTGCTGCACCGAGGCCTCGTCGGCGACGTCGATGGCGACCGCGAAGCTGTCGCTGCCGAGCGCCTTCAGCGTCTCGACCGCGGCGGCCGATTTCTCGGGGTTGCGCGCGGCGATCACCACGCGCGCGCCGGCCTTCGCCAGGCCCTGGGCCATGCCGAGGCCCAGGCCGCCGTTGCCGCCGGTGACCAGCGCGACCTTGCCGCCAAGGTCGAACATCAGGCCGCCGCCGCCGCCGCCGCCGCCGCCGGCACCGGCTTCTTCGCGACCAGCGTCAGGATGTCGTAGCTCGCGACCAGCTCGCCGTCCTGGTTCGTCACCTCGACGTCCCAGGCCACCACGCCCTGGCCCTGGCCGTTGGCGTCCTTGCGGTTGCGGTCGATCTTGCGCTTGCAGGTCAGGCGCGCGCGGATGGTGTCGCCGATGCCCACGGGCTTGATGAAGCGCAGCGTGTCGAGGCCGTAGTTGGCCAGCACCGGGCCGGGCGCGGGCGAGACGAACAGGCCCGCGGCCGCCGACAGCACGAAGTAGCCGTGCGCGATGCGCTTGCCGAACGGCGACTCCTTGGCCGCGATCTCGTCGAAGTGCATGTAGAAGTAGTCGCCCGACAGGCCGCCGAAGGCCACGATGTCGGCTTCGCTCACGGTGCGGCGATGCGTCAGCAGCGAGTCGCCGATTTGCAGGTCCTCGAAGTGGCTGCGGAACGGATGCACCTCGCTCTCGCGCACCTTGGCGCCGCGCACGTGCTCGCCGGTGACGGCCGCCAGCATGGTGGGCGAGCCCTG
>NZ_JBZAYE010000364.1:0-7449 GCF_058244205.1 Variovorax sp. 20P10.2.4 | reverse complement strand
CCGCTGGGCCGCGCGCTGGCCCAGTTGCAGGGCATCTACATCCTGGCCGAGAACAGCCAGGGCCTGATCGTGGTCGACATGCACGCGGCCCACGAGCGCATCGTCTACGAGCGCCTGAAGACCCAGCTCGACGGCGCCGCCATCTCGAGCCAGCCGCTGCTGATCCCCGCCACCTTCGCCGCCACGCCGCAGGAAGTTGCCACGGCCGAAGCCTGCACCGCCGTGCTCGCCACGCTGGGCCTGGAGATCACGCCCTTCTCGCCGCGCACCCTGGCGGTGCGCGCGGTGCCCGGCACGCTGGCCGACGGCGACCCGGTCGAGCTGGCGCGCAGCGTGCTGGCCGAGCTGTCGCAGCATGACGCGAGCACCGTGGTGCAGCGGGCCCAGAACGAATTGCTGTCGACCATGGCCTGCCACGGCGCGGTGCGCGCCAACCGCAAGCTCACGCTCGACGAGATGAACGCCCTGTTACGCCAGATGGAGGCGACCGAGCGTTCGGACCAGTGCAACCACGGCCGTCCGACCTGGCGCCAGCTCTCGATCCGGGAGCTCGACGCCCTGTTCATGCGCGGGCGCTGAGCCAAATCCGCACCAAAAGCCGTCCCAAAAGCCGCCAACTGGCGGCTTTTTGAGGGTTTTTCCGGGTTTCGGGCCGTCATCCGCATGGCGGGCACGCACGTTGCATGGTGAGTTCGCCAAAGACGCCACGAAGCGCTGGCCAGGGAGGTGTCGAAATGCACGTCGGCGTGTTTCGGCAGAAAGCAGATGAACTTTTTCGCCGGCTTCGCTGTCCCTCATTCCCATGATGAAACGCTGGACCCTCCTCGCGTCAGTCCTATCGCTTTGCGCCATTCTTGCCGCCGGCTGCTCGACCTTCGACGAGCAGCAGCGTGAATGGATCTTCCAGCCCAGCGACCGCAGCTGGGGCAACACCGCCACCATGGCCCAGGGCATGCAGGACGTGTGGATCGACTTCCAGTCCTCCATCACGGGCGAGCCCGCGCGCCTGCACGGCCTGTGGCTCGGCGGCGAGCCCGAGACCACCGACACCCCGGTGCTGCTGTACCTGCATGGCGCGCGCTACAACGTGGCCGGCTCGGCCCCGCGCATCCAGCGCATGCACGAGCTGGGCTTCTCGGTGCTGGCCATCGACTACCGCGGCTTCGGCAAGAGCTCCAAGGGCCTGCCCTCCGAGGAATCGGCGCGCGAGGACGCCCGCGCCGCCTGGACCTGGCTGGCCGCGCGCCATCCGCGCCAGCACCGCTACATCTTCGGCCACTCGCTGGGCGGCGCCATCGGCATCGACCTGGCCGCGCGCGTGAACGACGAGAGCGGCACCATCGTCGAGAGCACCTTCACCTCGATCGCCGACGTAGTCGGCAGCTTCAAGTGGGGCTGGCTGCCCTTCCGTCCCTTCATCACCCAGCGCTTCGAGGCCATCGACAAGGTCAAGGACATCGGCGCGCCGCTGCTGGTGGTGCACGGCACCGCCGACAGCCTGATCAACCCGACCCTGGGCCGCAAGCTCTACGACGCGGCCACCGTGCCCAAGCTCTTCGTGCTGGTGGAAGGCGGCTCGCACCATAACACCAACTCGGTCGGCGAGGCCCAGTACCGCGCGGCGCTCACGCAGCTGTTCCGCATGAAGCCCGACAACATGGTGGCGCGCAACCAGCCCAAGCTGTCGCCGCCCTCGCCGGCGCTGCCGCCCGCGGTGTCGCCGCAGGACGTGCGCGGCGAAGCGCGCGCGAGCACCGCGCCCGCGGCGATCTAGCAGCGTCGCCGGTCCGTGCCCGAGGGCACGGACCTTCCTCATCGCTCCGTTTTCAGGCCAGGTCGAACGGCAACTGCCGCAGCGGCTTGCCCGTCAGCTGCGCCACGGCATTGGCGAACGCGGGCGCCAGCGGCGGCAGGCCCGGCTCCCCCATCCCCTTGGGCGCATCGGCGCTCGGCACGATGTGGATGTCGAACTCCGGCACCTGCGTGATGCGCGCCACCGTGAAGTCGCCGAAGTTGCCCTGCTGCACCACGCCGTCCTTCAGGGTGATCGCGCTGCCCGGCAGGCAGGTCGACAGCCCCATCACGGCCGCGCCCTGCACCTGCGCTTCCACGCTGCGCGGGTTCACGGCCAGGTTGCAGTGCACGCCGCTGGTCACGCGGTGCAGCACCGGCTGGCCGTCCTTGACCGAGGCTTCCACCACGTAGGCCACCACCGATTCGAAGGACTCGTGCACCGCCACGCCCCAGGCGCGGCCGTCCGCGAGCTTCTTCTTGCCGTAGCCGCTCTTGTCGACCGCCAGTTGCAGCGCGGCGCGATGGCGCGGATGCTTGTCGCCGAACAGCTGCATGCGGTAGGCCACCGGGTCCTGCTTCGTGCTGCGCGCGATCTCGTCGATCAGCGTCTCCATCACGAAGGCAGTGTGGGTGGAGCCCACGCTGCGCCACCACAGCACCGGCACGTTGAGCTGCGGATGGTGCACCGTCAGGCGCATCGGCAGCGGATAGGGATCGCGCATGCCCTCGACCGCCGTGGCGTCGATGCCGTCCTTCACCATGGCGCCGGCGAACACCGTGCCCGCGGTGATGGACTGGCCCACGATGACATGGTCCCAGGCGAGGATCTTGCCGCGCTCGTCGAAGCCGATGCGCGCGCGATGCAGGTGCATCGGCCGGTAGTAGCCGCCCTTGATGTCGTCCTCGCGGCTCCACAGCAGCCGCACCGGCACGTCGAGGCCGGCCGCGCGCGTGGCCTTGGCGATCTCGCAGGCCTCGACCACGAAGTCGCTGGTGCTCACGAAGCGCCGGCCGAAGCCGCCGCCCGCCATCTGCACGTTGACCTTCACCTGCGCGGGCTCGAGCTTCAGCGCGCGCGCCGCGGCGAAGCCGTCGAGGTCGGCGGACTGGGTGCCGACCCACAGCTCGGCGCGACCGTCCGACAGCTTCACGGTGCAGTTCAGCGGCTCCATCGGCGCATGCGCCAGGTAGGGGAACACGAACTCGGCCTCGAGCTTGCGCGGCGCGCTGGCCAGCGGCGCCATGTCGGCGTCGAACTTGCGGTTGCCGGGACGGCCGGCCAGTTCGCGGTACTGGGCCAGCTGCTTGTCCGAGTCGACCTTCTCGACGGCGGCCGTGTCCCATTGCAGCTTGAGCGCGTCGCGGCCCAGCTTGGCGGGCCAGTAGCCGTCGGCCACCACCGCCACGCCCTCGGCACCACGGTCGAGCGGAATGCGCACGACGGCCTTCACGCCCTTGACCGCGCGCGCGGCGCTGTCGTCGACCGAAGCCAGGCGGGCGCCGAACACCGGCGGATGCGCCACCACCGCCGTGAGCTGGCCCGGGTGCTTGACGTCGATGCCGAAGTCCTGCCGGCCGCTGCTCTTGGCGGCCGCGTCGAGGCGCTGGGTCGGGCGACCGATGATGCGGAAGTCCTTCGGGTCCTTGAGCACCACCTTCTCGGGCACCGGCAGCGCCATCGCCGCCTCGGCCAGCTCGCCGTAGCTCGCCTTGCGCCCGCCCGGGCCGAGCACCGTGCCGGCCTGCGTGCGCAGGGTGGAGGGGTCGACCTTCCAGCGCGCCGCCGCGGCCGACAGCAGCATGGCGCGCGCGCGGGCGCCGAGCTCGCGGTACTGCACGAAGCTGTTCTTGATGGTGTTCGAGCCGCCGGTCAGGTGCATGCCGAAGAAGGGGTCGGCATAGGCGGCGTCGTTGGTGCCGCTGCGGCTGCGCACCAGCGCCCAGTCGGCGTCGAGCTCCTCGGCCAGGATCATCGGCAGGCCGGTCTGCACGCCCTGGCCGAACTCGAGCCGGTTGATGGTCACCATGACCTCGCCGTTGGGCGCGATCTGCACGAAGGCCAGCGGCTGCTGCGTCGGCTTGAGGCCGCCGGCGGCCGGGGCCGCGCCACCGGCCTGCGCCAGGGCCAGATGCGGGAAGGTGCCGAGCGCGAAACCGCTCGCGCCGACGATCTTGAGGAAGCTGCGACGGGGCAGCGCGGCGGACTCGTCGGCCGCGGGGCGGGCCATCAGGCGTTGCAGCGAGCGCGGCAGGTCGTGGTAGTCGATGTGGGGCAGCATGGCTTTTCCTTCAGGCGAGGTTGCGGGCTGCATCGGCCACGGCCGCGCGGATGCGCGCATAGGTGCCGCATCGACAGATGTTGCCGGCCATGGCCGAGTCGATCTCGTCGGCGCTGGGCTGTTTGCCCGCGGGCAGCGACTGCAGGAAGGCGGTCGCGCTCATGATCTGGCCGCTCTGGCAGTAGCCGCACTGCGCGACGTCGTGTCGCACCCAGGCGGCGTGCACGGCGGCGCCGACGCGGTCGCTGCCGTCGGTCATGCGTTCGATGGTGGTGATCTTCTTGCCGTCGGCGGCGGCGATCGGCGTGATGCACGAGCGGATCGCCTGGCCGTCGAGGTGCACGGTGCAGGCGCCGCACAGCGCGGCGCCGCAGCCGAACTTGGTGCCGGTCATGCCCAGCGTGTCGCGCAGGGCCCAGAGGATGGGCGTGCCGGGGTCGGCATCGACCGTGTGGTCACGGCCATTGACGTGGAGCGCAGTCATTGCTTGTTTTCTCCGTGGGTGGGTGGGGGAACGGGATTCACTTGGCGCCGTCGAGCAGCCATTGCGCGAGCGCCTGCAGGTCGGCGTCGGGCACCTGGGCCTGCGGCGGCATCGGCATCGGGCCCCATTTGCCCGAGCTGCCGGCCTTGATGCTGGCCGCGAGTTGCGCGGCCGTGCCCTTGCCGTCGCCGTACTTCGCGCCGATGTCCTTCCAGGACGGGCCCACCACCTTGGTGGCGGGTTGATGGCAGGCGACGCAGGCGTACTTCTGGGCCAGCGCGAGGCTGGCGTCGGCCTGCAGCGGCCACAGCGCGCCGGCGCCGACGGCCAGGGCCAGCACGAGCGGTGCTGCGATGGAGGTGATCTTTTCTGTGTTCATCGTGGAAAGGAGGGTTGCCTGATTCGACGGCGGGCCCGTGGCGCATGACGCCGCATGGCCGCGGGCCCACCGCCGGCGAGTGTGGGGCGTAGTCCGGCCGCGCGTTTGCCTGATTCGCTCGCGTTCTTGCCTGAAACACCGAGACTGCGACGGAAATGCGCGCCGCGCGAAAGCGGCGGGCTAGACTTTTCGCGACCTGTACTTCGAAAGGATCCAGATGGACCTCGCCGAGCCCGCGCGGCTGGATTCCCCGGCCGTGCTCGACGACCTGCAGCGCGCCGTGGCGCGCACCGCGCATGCCGACGGCGACTACCTCACGGCCATTCCCGCGCTCTCGCTGCACCGCCGCAGCGCCGCGACCGCGCCGCTGCACTGCCTCTACGGCTTCGGTCTCGGCATCACGGTCAGCGGGCAGAAGCGGGTGGCGCTCGGCGGCGAGGTGTTCGATTACGCGGCGGGCCAGTCGCTGCTGACCACGGCCGACCTGCCCGTGGTCTCGCACATCACCCGCGCCAGCACGGCGCAGCCCTTCGTCGGCCTGGCACTGCAGCTCGATCCGCGCGCGGTCGTGCAACTGGCCGCCGAGATGGCGCTGCCCGCGCCGCCCCGCGACGGCAACCAGCGCGCCATGTCGCTCGGCGACCTCGACCCCACCCTGCTCGGCGCGGTGACGCGGCTGGTCGACCTGCTCGCCGAGCCGCGGCTGATCCCGCAGCTCGCGCCGCTGCTGCAGCGCGAGATCATGGTACGGTTGCTCGCGGGCCGCCACGGCCCGCAGCTGCAGCGCCTGGTGGCGATCGGCTCGCCGAGCCAGCAGGTGGCGCAGAGCATGGCTTGGCTCAAGCTCAACTTCACGCGCAACGTGCTGGCCGACGAACTCGCGGCCTCCGCGAACATGAGCCCCTCGACCTTCCGCCAGCACTTCCGCGCCGTGGCGGGCATGAGCCCGATGCAATACCTGAAGCAGCTGCGGCTGCAGGAAGCGCGGCAGCTGATGCTGAACCAGGGCATCGACGCCGGCACCGCGGGCGTGCGCGTGGGCTACGAAAGCGCCTCGCAGTTCAGCCGCGAGTACGCGCGGCTGTTCGGGGCGCCGCCGCTGCGCGACATACGGCGCATGCGCGAGACGAGCTGATACGGAATCGGGGTCGGGCCATTTGCTACGCTCGACCCCTCATGGGTTCCTCTTCCTCGCCTCCCGGTCCTCCGCGCTTCATCGCCCTCGCCGGCCCCACCGCCTCGGGCAAGACCGCCGTCGCGCTGGCGCTCGCGCGCGAACACCCGGTGGAGATCGTCAGCGTCGACTCGGCGCTGGTCTACCGCGGCATGGACATCGGCACCGCCAAGCCCAGCGCCGACGAGCTGCGCGCGGTGCCGCACCACCTGATCGACATCCTCGATGCGCGCGAGAGCTACAGCGCCGCGGCCTTCGTGGCCGATGCGGCGCGGCTGATCGACGAGATCCGCGCGCGCGACGCGATGCCGCTGCTGGTCGGCGGCACGATGCTGTACTTCAAGGCGCTGTTCGACGGCATCGACGCGATGCCCGCCGCCGACGCCGCGGTGCGCGCGCGCATCGATGCCGAGGCCGCCGAACGCGGCTGGCCCGCGATGCATGCGCGGCTCGCGCAGGTCGATCCGGTCACGGCCGCGCGGCTCGCGCCGCAGGACAGCCAGCGCATCCAGCGCGCGCTCGAGGTCTACGAGAGCAGCGGCCAGCCGCTGTCGCACTTCCACGCCAGCGACAGCAAGTCCACGCGCGGCGTCGAAGGCGGCCGGCTGTTCTCGCTCGAGCCCGCCGACCGCGCCTGGCTGCATGCGCGCATCGCGCAGCGCTTCGACGCCATGCTCGCCGCGGGCCTGCTCGACGAGGTGCGTGCGCTGCGCGCGCGCGGCGACCTCTCGCCCGAGCTGCCCTCGATGCGCTGCGTGGGCTACCGGCAGGCCTGGGAGACCCTCGACGCCGCCGACCCGCCCGATGCCACCGCCCTGCAGGACTTGCGCGAACGCGGCATCGCCGCCACGCGCCAGCTCGCCAAGCGCCAGGTCACCTGGCTGCGCGGCATGCCCCACCGCACCGTGATCGCCTGCGACGCGCCCGACGCGCTGCAGTCGGCGGTGCGCCTCATCGCGCCCACGCTCCTCCCATGACCCTGCGCATCTCCGACCTGGGCAAGCACTACGGCCAGGCGCCGGTGTTCGAGCACGTCAGCCTCGCGATCGAGCCCGGCGAGTTCGTCGCCATCGTCGGCGAATCGGGTGTCGGCAAGTCCACGCTGCTCAACTGCATGGCCGGCCTCGACCGCTGGGACACCGGCAGCGTGGTGCACGACGGCACCGACATCGGCGCGCTCGACGGCGAGGCCTGCGCGCTCTGGCGCCGGCGCCACGTGGGCTTCGTGTTCCAGGCCTTCCACGTGCTGCCGCACCTCGACGTGGCGCAGAACGTCGCGCTGCCGCTGATGCTGCTCGGCGAGCGCCGCGACGAGGCACGCATCGCGCGCATGCTCGAG
>NZ_JBZAYE010000363.1:0-7491 GCF_058244205.1 Variovorax sp. 20P10.2.4 | reverse complement strand
CATGCGCTCGCGAGCGCCGAGAAGCTGCCGCTGGCCGAGGTGCTGGCCGAGCCGCTGGTGATCTTCCCGCGCCGCATCGTGCCTTCGCTGCACGACGCGGTCTTCGCGCTCTACCACGCGGCCGGGCGCGCGCCGCAGCTGGCGCAGGAGGCGATCCAGATGCAGACCATCGTCAACCTGGTTTCGGGCGGCATCGGCGTGGCCTGGGTGCCCGAGAGCGTCACGCAGTTCCGCCGCGCGGGCGTGGTCTACCGCGGCGCCGACGAGTTCGCGCCCGTCGGCCGGCGCCGCGCGGTGCCGGTGCTGCCGCGCTGCGAAACCAGCTTGGTGTGGCCATCCGAGGCCGACAACCCATCGCTCGAGCGCTTCATCGCGTTCGTGCAGGAGCGCCAGCCGGCGGCCGCGCGCGGCGCGAAATAGCGGCGGGAGCGGGCGGCGGTCCGTCGAGGGCCGAAGCCAGCAGCGTCTCGAGCCAGCCCGCGAAGGCCTGCATGCGCCGCGACAGGTTGCGCCGATGCGGATACACCAGGTGCACCGGCAGCGGCTCGGCGCGCGCGTCGGGCATCAGCTCGACCAGCTCGCCGGCCGCGAGCTGCGTGCGCACGTCGTACAGCGGGATCTGGATCAGCCCCAGGCCCGCGAGCGCGCAGGCGATGTAGGTCTCGGCGTTGTTGGCCGTCACCTGGCTGCGCATGCGCAGCGAGGCGGTCTCGCCGTCGCGCTGCCATTCCCAGGGCGCCGCGCGGCCGCTGGTCGGCGAGGCGTAGTTCACCGCCAGGTGCTGCGGCAGCTCGGCCGGGGTGCGCGGCGTGCCGTGCCGTGCCAGGTAGGCCGGGCTCGCGCAGTTGACCAGCGTGAAGTGCCCGAGCGGTCGCGCCACCAGGCTGCTGCTGGCCAGCGGCCCCACGCGCAGCGCGCAGTCCACGCCCTCGTGCACCAGGTCGACCGCGCGGTCGCTCGAGCCGAGTTCGAGCTCGAGCGCCGGATAGCGCGCGAAGAAGTCCGGCAGCGCGGGCGCGATCAGCAGCCGCGCGATGCGGCTGGGCACGTCGACCTTGAGCCGCCCGCCCACGCTGCCGTGCGTGGGCAGGAACTGCTGCTCGAGGTCGTCCATGTCGGCCACCAGCGCGCGGGCGCGCTCGAGCAGCACCTCGCCGTCGGGCGTGAGGCCCACGCGCCGGGTGGTGCGGTGGAGCAGCCGCGAGCCCAGCCGCGCCTCGAGCTGCTGCACCGCGGTCGAGATGGTGGCGCGCGGCAGGCCGAGGCGGTCGGCGGCGCGCGTGAAGCTGCCGGATTCGGCCACGCGCAGGAAGACCTGGAGGAGGTCGATGCGGTCCATGAGAAGGGTCCGGGTGTAGCGCGAGGCGGCCGATTATGCGGAGATTTCCAAACAGTCTAGCCTCGAATTGCCTATTTATCGGCCGTCTGGCGATCAATACACTGCGCCTCGTGTCACACATCAATGGCTTTCAACCAAGGAGATCCCCATGTCCGCACGCACATTGAAGAACAAGGTCGCCGTCATCGCCGGCGGCGGCAAGAACCTCGGCGCGCTCGTCGCCGAACAGCTGGTCGACGGGGGCGTACGCGGCGTCGCCATCCACTACAACAGCGACAGCTCGCGCGCCGATGCGGAGAAGACCGCCGCCGCCCTCAAGGCCAAGGGCGCCGACACCCTGCTGGTGCAGGGCGACCTCGCGGTGGTCGAGAACAACGTCAAGCTGTTCGACCAGGCCGTCAAGCAGTTCGGCCAGGTCGACATCGCGATCAACACCGCGGGCGTGGTCATCAAGAAGCCGATCCTCGACGTCACCGAAGCCGATTACGACAAGAGCTTCGACGCCAATGCCAAGGCCGCCTTCTTCTTCATCCAGCAGGCCGGCCGCACGCTGGCCGAGGGCGGCAGCATCGTCACGATCGTGAGCTCGCTGCTCGCGGCCTACACGCCGTTCTATGCGATCTACCCGGGCTCGAAGGCCGCGGTGGAGCACTACACGCGCGCCGCCTCCAAGGAGTTCGGCGACCGCGGCATCTCGGTCAACGCGATCGGCCCGGGCCCGATGGACACGCCGTTCTTCTACGGCCAGGAGAGCAAGGAGGCGGTGGACTATCACAGCAGCGCCGCCGCGCTCAGCAAGTTTTCGAAGAAGGGCCTGACCGACATCGAGGACATCGCGCCCATCGTGCGCTTCCTGGTCACCGAGGGCTGGTGGATCACCGGCCAGACCATCTTCGCCAACGGCGGCTACACCACGCGCTGACGCATCGCACCGGACTAGCGATGCATACGCTCATCGTGATGGGCAGCGGCTTCGTGCTGCTGGCCCTTTTTCTGCTGGCCGGCCGCGTGCTGGGCGGCAGCGGCGACGCGGCCCTGAGCACGGCCGCGATGTGGTTCGTGCCGGCCTGGTTCATCGGCGCCGGCATCAACATGGCGGTGGGGGTGATCGAGGCCGGCTACAGCGTGGCCGAGGAGCTGCCGATCTTCCTGCTGGTGTTCGCCGTGCCGGCCGCGGTGGCCGGCCTGGTGTGGTGGAAATTCGGGCGCTGAGCGCCTGAGGGCGGCGGGGCGCCGGGCCGCGTGCCCGGATGCCCCCACGCCCCCGGCCGCGTCATGCGGCGCGGGCACAATCCGCGGATGCTCATGTATCCGCAGATCAATCCCATCGCCCTGCAGCTCGGGCCGATCGCCATCCATTGGTACGGCCTGACCTACCTGGCGGCCTTCGCGCTGTTCTACTTCCTCGGCACGCTGCGGCTCAAGCACGAGCCCTACCGCAGCCTCGTCGGCGCCGGGGCCTGGCAGCGCAAGGACATCGAGGACATCCTGTTCCTCGGCGTGGTCGGCGTCATCGTCGGCGGGCGGCTCGGCTACTGCCTGTTCTACCGGCCCGAGTTCTACCTGTTCAATCCGCTCGAGATCTTCAAGGTCTGGGAGGGCGGCATGAGCTTCCACGGCGGCATGCTCGGCGTGATCGCGGCCATGGTCTGGTTCGCGCGTTCGCGCGCGCGGCCGTTCTGGCAGGTGATGGAC
Organism: Variovorax sp. 20P10.2.4; assembly: GCF_058244205.1. Taxonomy (NCBI): domain Bacteria; kingdom Pseudomonadati; phylum Pseudomonadota; class Betaproteobacteria; order Burkholderiales; family Comamonadaceae; genus Variovorax; species Variovorax sp. 20P10.2.4. The sequence goes on along the minus strand of NZ_JBZAYE010000363.1, from coordinate 4,457 downwards.
TTCGTTGCGCCCTGCGTGCCCACCGGCCTCGCGGCGGGGCGCGTGGGCAACTTCATCAACGGCGAACTCTGGGGGCGCTTCAGCAGCCCCGACCTGCCCTGGGGCATGGTGTTCCCGCAGAGCGGCTCGATGCTGCCGCGCCATCCCTCGCAGGTCTACCAGTTCTTGCTCGAGGGGCTGCTGCTGTTCGTGCTGCTGTGGCTCTACGCGCGCAAGCCGCGCAAGCAGGCCCAGGTGTCGGCCGCCTTCCTGGTCGGCTACGGCATCTTCCGTTTCATCGCCGAGTTCTTCCGCGAGCCCGACAAGATCTTTGCCCACCCGGGCAACGAGCTGGGCCTGCGCGCCCTCGACCTGAGCCAGGGCCAATGGCTCTGCGTGCCGATGATCCTGGGCGGCATCGCGCTGTGGGTCTGGGCCTCGCGCCGCGAGCAGGCCGTGCCGGTTTCGAGCAAGGCCTGACGCCGCACCGGGCGCCGGGGAGGGCGGGGCACCCCCGTCCGGTCCCTCACCCGCTGCTCCCCCTGCGTGCCGCACTGCCGGCCACGCAACCTATCGTCTGACCAGGGTAAGTCCGGAGCCCCGCGTTTCGCGCGCGGCCCTTGCGCTGCTTCGCATCCAGGCTCAGAATTACGCGTAATTACAGGAAATTACGCGATCGAATCCGCCATGCGCCTGGTCCACAACTCCCTGCACGACGAAGTCGCCACCACGCTGCGCGAGCAGATCTTCGACGGCACCCTGGCGCCCGGCAGCTTCGTCGACGAGATCGCACTGTGCGAGCGGCTGTCGATCTCGCGCACGCCGCTGCGCGAGGCGCTCAAGGTGCTCACGGCCGAGGGCCTGCTGCGCCACGAGCCGCGCCGCGGCTGCTTCGTGCGCGAGGTGACCGAGCGCGACCTCGACGAGATCTTCCCGGTCATCGCGCTGCTCGAGGGCCGCTGCGCCTTCGAGGCGGCGCGCAACGCCAGCGATGCCGAGCTGCACGAGCTCGACGCCCTGCACGAGCGGCTGGTGCGCCACGCCAAGGCCAAGCGCATCAACGACTACTACGCCACCAACCACCTGATCCACGAGGCCATCATCCAGCTGGCCGACAACAAGTGGCTGGCCCAGGTGATCGGCGACCTGCGCAAGATCCTCAAGCTCGCGCGCCAGCAGCAGCTGCATGCGCCGGGCCGGCTCGAGCAGAGCCTGTCGGAGCATCTCGCGGTGTTCGCGGCGCTCAAGGCGCGCGACAGCGAAGGCGCCGATGCCGCGATGCGCACCCACATGACGCGCCAGCGCGAGGCGCTGCGCGAGGTGATGCGCAACCAGCAGAAATCGCGGGTCATGCCATGAAGCGCGCCGCCACCTCTTCTTCGTCTTTTTCTTTCTGCATGGGAGTGCATCCACGATGAGTGCGACCGAATGGTTCCAGGCGCGATTGCGCACGGGCGACAAGAACGAACGCAAGGTGCCGGTGGCCTCCGACGCCCCCACCAAAGGCGCCGCCAAGTCCGCGCCCAAGCCCAGCGCCCGCACCACCGCCGAACGGCTCGAGGCCACCCTGCGCAAGGCCGACGAGGCGCTGTCGCCGCGCGCGCTGCGCCGCGTGCTGGCCGCCATGCAGTCGGTGATCGACCCGCGCGTGAGCGAGGTCGAAGGCGGCCGCCGCGCCCATGCCATCGCGGTCGAATACGCCGCCGCCACGCCCGAGGAGCGGCGCGATTTCTGGGCCCTGATGAGCGAGCATTTCGCCGCCGACGCACAGAAGCTCAAGACCGCGCGCGACCAGCACCAGGCCGCCGTCGGCACGCCCGACGAGGGCCAGGCCGAGCTCAAGCTGCGCCGCGCGCTGGTGTCGCCGCGCATGCGCCTCTTGCAGCGCTTCGCGGTCGAGCCCGCGGGCATGCGCTTCCTGGTCGACCTGCGCGCCGAGCTGCTGCCCGGCCTCAAGGGCGACCGCCGCCTGCTCGCGCTCGACGCCGAGCTCGAGCAGCTGTTCTCGACCTGGTTCGACGTCGCCTTCCTCGAGCTGCGCCGCATCGACTGGAACTCGCCGGCCTCGCTGATCGAGAAGCTGATCCGCTACGAGGCGGTGCACGACATCAAGAGCTGGAACGACGTGAAGAACCGGCTCGACGACAGCGACCGCCGCTGCTACGGCTTCTTCCATCCGCGGCTGCCCAACGAGCCGCTGATCTTCGTCGAGGTGGCGCTGGTCGACCGCGTGAGCGACGGCATCACGCCGCTGCTCGACGAGGCCGCCGTGCCGGTGCCGCCGGCACGCGCCACCACCGCGATCTTCTATTCGATCAGCAACACGCAGAACGGCCTGCGCGGCGTGAGCTTCGGCGACTCGCTGATCAAGCGCGTGGTCGAAACGCTGCAGGACGAGCTGCCGCGGCTCAAGACCTTCGCCACGCTGTCGCCGATCCCGGGCTTTCGCACCTGGCTCGCGAAGAACGCGCCCGACATGGTCGCGCGCCTCGACGAGAAGCGCGCCGCCGAAGTCGGCCGCCTCGTGGGCTCGCTGCCGCCCACGGCCGACCGGCTGCTGGCCGCCGTCGATGCCGCCGCGAGCCTGGACCCCAAGTCGCCGCTGCGCCAGTGGCTGCTGCAGTGTGCGGCCGAATACCTGGGCCGCTCGCTGGTCGACGGCACGCCGGCTGATCCGGTCGCGCGCTTCCATCTGGGCAACGGCGCGCGCGTCGAGCGCCTCAACTGGGCCGGCGATCCGTCGCCCAAGGGACAGAAGCAGTCCTATGGCCTCATGGTGAACTACCTATACGATCTCAAGCGTCTCGACCGGCACCGCGACTGGCTCGCGCAAGGCAAGGTGGCCGTGTCGGGGGACGTCGACAGTCTGTTTTTCAAGAAGGCCTGACCGGGCCCCAAGCCCGGCGCACACAGCGCCGGCCGTCGCTTGCGCGGCGATCCACAACGACAGGAGATGAGACAGATGAACCAGAGTTTTCAGCGGCGCGACGTGTTGCGCCTGGCGGCTGCGGGCGCGGCGGTTCTTTGCGGCGGCGCCGCGACCGCGCAGAGCAACTGGCCGACCAAGCCGGTCAACATGATCGTGCCGTTCCCGGCCGGCGGCGGCACCGACGCCTTCGCGCGTCCGCTGTCGGGCCAGTTCGCCAAGCTCACGAGCCAGACCCTGGTGATCGACAACCGCGGCGGCGCGGGCGGCACGCTGGGCGCGAGCATCGCCTCCAAGGCGCCGGCCGACGGCTACACGCTGTTCATGGGCGCGGTGCACCATGCGATCGCGCCCTCGATCTATCCCAAGCTCGACTACGACATCGAGAAGGACTTCGTGCCGCTGATGCTGCTGGCCAACGTGCCGCAGGTGGTGGTGGTCAACCCCAAGCGCGTGCCCGCCACGACCATCCAGGAATTCATCGCGCTCGTGAAGCGCAGCCCCGGCAAGTTCAACTACGGCTCGGCTGGCGCGGGCACCTCGCACCACCTGGCGGGCGAGCTGTTCAAGATCCAGACCGGCACCTTCATCACCCACATCCCCTACCGCGGCGCGGGCCCGGCGCTGGCCGACCTGATCTCGGGCAACGTCGACCTGATGTTCGACGGCCTCGGCTCCTCGGCGCAGCACATCAAGAGCGGCCGCATCAAGGCGCTGATGGTCGCGGGCGCCAAGCGCAACCCGGCCTTCCCCGACGTGCCCTGCGCGGCCGAGGTGGGCCTGCCCGACTACACGGTGACCACCTGGTACGGCCTCTGGACGCCCAAGGGCACGCCGGCCGACGTGCAGGCCAAGGTGGTCGAGGACATGAAGAAATCGCTCGCGAGCGACGAGCTCAAGGCCATCTGGGCGCAGAACGGCTCCGAGATCCCGAACCTGACCATGGCCGCGTACGGCGGCTTCGTCAATTCGGAGATCAAGCGCTGGGCCGCCGTGGTCAAGGCCTCGGGCGCCAAGCTCGAATGAGCGCGGGCAGCGTCAGCCTGCGCCGCGAGGGCGCGCTCGCGTTCCTCACGCTGTCGAACCCGGCGCGCCTGAACGCGATGACGCGCGCGATGTGGCGCGAGTTGCGCGCGCTGGTGGCCGGCCTCGGCGCCGACCCGGCGCTGCGCTGCGTGATCGTGCGCGGGGAGGGCGGCGCCTTCTGCGCGGGCGGCGACATTTCCGAGTACCCGTCGTTCCGCTTCGAGGCCGCGAGCCTGCGCGAATTCCACGAGAACGAGGTCTGGGCCGCGCTGCAGGCGCTGCTCGACTGCCCGCTGCCGCTGGTCGCGCAGATCGAGGGCGCCTGCATGGGCGCGGGCATCGAGATCGCGAGCTGCTGCGACATCCGCCTCGCGGGTACCTCGTCGAAATTCGGCGCGCCGATCGCGAAGCTCGGCTTTCCGATGGCACCGCGCGAGGCCGCGCTGGTGCATGGCGCCATCGGCGACACGCTGGCGCGCGACATGCTGCTGGCCGCCGGCGTGCACGACGCCACGCGGCTCTACCA
>NZ_JBZAYE010000362.1:0-7512 GCF_058244205.1 Variovorax sp. 20P10.2.4 | reverse complement strand
GGTGACGCTGCGCGTGCTGCCCGGCATCTACTTCCACCGGCTGCAGCAGGACTCGGTGCGCAGCTTCTTCGCCGACACCTGGAGCGTGGGCTCGGAGGCCGATCGCATCGGCTACCGCTACAAGAACGGCACGCCGCTGAAGTTCATCGAGCGCACGCCGCCCTTCGGCGCGGGCGCCGATCCGTCGAACATCGTCGATGCCGGCTATCCCTATGGCTCGATCCAGGTGCCGGGCGGGCGCGAGCCGATCATCCTGCACCGCGACGCGGTCTCGGGCGGCGGCTACGCGATGGTCGGCACGGTGATCAGCGCCGACATGGACCTGATCGCCCAGATGCAGCCCAACCACAAGGCCCGCTTCGTCGCGGTCGACATGGCACAGGCGCTGGCCGCGCGCGCCGAGCGACGACGGCGCATCGAGCGCCTGCGCGCCGCGCTCGCCGACTGAGCGCCCGGGCGGCAAGGCCGCCCACCCCCTTCCTTTTCTTCCCCGTTGCCACCTAGGAGTTCTTCATGAACAGCTTGCCCCTGCGCGTTTCATTGACCGCCGCCGCCTTCGCCGCCACCGTGCTGTGGCACGGCGGTGCCTCGGCCGCCGACTGGTTTCCCTACAAGGCCGAGGCCACCGAGCCCGCCTTCTCGGCCGAGGGCACGAAGAAGCCCATCGACTACGTGCCGCTGCCCAAGGCCTCGAAGAAATGGGACCTCTGCGTGTCGTTCCCGCACATGAAGGACGCCTACTGGCTCGGCGTGGACTACGGCGTGATCGAGGAGGCCCGGCGCCAGGGCGTGAAGCTGCAGGTGGCCGACGCGGGCGGCTACACCAACCTCGGCAAGCAGGTCTCGCAGATCGAGGACTGCGTGGCGCGCGGCGCCAACGCGGTGATCATCGGCGCGATCTCGGGCGACGGGCTCAACAACGTCATCAAGGCCACGGCCGCGAAGAAGGTGCCGGTGATCGACCTGGTCAACGGCATCAACTCGCCCGACCTCTCGGCCAAGTCGCTGGTGTCCTTCCACACCATGGGCCAGTCGACCGGTGCCTACCTCGCGAAGAAGCATCCGGCCGGTTCGCCGCCGGTCAAGGTCGGCTGGTTCCCGGGACCCGCCGGCGCGGGCTGGGTCGAGGCCGCGCACAAGGGCTTCATGGAGGCGGTCAAGGGCAGCGCGGTGGTGGTGCTCGATCCGAAGTACGGCGACACCGGCAAGGAAGCGCAGAGCAAGCTGATCGAGGACGTGCTGCAGGCCAACCCCGACCTGGCCTACGTGGCGGGCACGGCCGTCACGGCCGAGGCCGCCACCGGCATCCTGCGCTCGCGCAACCTCGACAAGAAGGTGCAGGTGCTGTCCTTCTACATGACGCCGGGCGTCTACGAGGGCATCCAGCGCGGCCGCATCGTGGCCGCGCCGGCCGACTCGATGGTGATCCAGGGCCGCATCGCGGTCGACCAGGCGGTGCGCCTGCTCGAGGGCAAGGAGGTCGCGAAGCACGTGGGCCCGAAGATCTTCGTGGTCGACAGCAGCAACATCCAGAGCGTGAAGCAGGCCGACATCCTGCCGCCGACCGGCTTCAAGCCGGTGTTCGAGGTCAAGTAGGCCCGCGATGCCACCCCTGCTGCAGACCCGCGGACTCGGCAAGCGCTATCCGGGCGTGCTGGCGCTCGACGGCGTGGACTTCGAGCTGCGCGCGGGCGAGGTGCACGTGCTGTTCGGCGAGAACGGCGCCGGCAAGTCGACGCTGATCTCGCTGCTGGCCGGCGCCAATGTGCCGAGCGCCGGCGAGATCCGGCTGCGCGGCGAGCCGGTGCGCTTCGCGAACGTGCACGAGGCGCGGCGCCACGGCATCAGCGCGGTGTTCCAGGAGTTCTCGCTGATCCCCACGCTGTCGGTGGCGCAGAACCTGAGCCTCGGCGAGGAGCCGCGCCGCGGCGGCCTGCTCGACCGCGGCGCGCTGCGCGAACGCGCCCGCGCGATGCTGGCCGACCTGGGCTTCGCGATCGACGTCGATGCGCCCGTGGCCGGCCTCACGCGCGCCCAGCAGCAGATGGTGGAGATCGCCAAGGGCCTGCGCGGCGAGGTCTCGGTGCTGATCCTCGACGAGCCCACCGCCTCGCTGACCGATGCCGAGACCCAGCGCCTGTTCGAGCTGGTGGCGCGGCTGCAGGCGCGCGGCGTGGGCATCGTCTACATCTCGCACCGCATGCAGGAGATCGCGCGGATCGCCGACCGCATCACGGTGCTGCGCGACGGCCGCCAGGTCACGACGGTCGAGGCGCGCGAGACCGATGCCGACCGCCTGATCGAGCTGATGAGCGGGCGTGCCATCGAACAGGTCTATCCGCGCATCGCCTTTGCGCCGGGCGAGACGGTGCTCGAGGTCGAGGGCCTGCATTCGCCCAACGGCGTGCGCGGCGCCAGCCTCAGGGTGCGGCGCGGCGAGGTGGTCGGGCTGGCCGGCCTCGTGGGCTGCGGCAAGTCGGAGCTGTTCCGCGCGGTCTGCGGGCTCGACCCGGTGAGCGCGGGCCGCGTGCTGTTCAGGGGCCAGCCGCGCACCGGCGCCAGGGTGCGCCGGCTGCTCGACGAGGGCCTGTTCTACCTGCCGCCCGACCGCAAGGGCGAGGGGCTGGTGCTGGGCTTCAGCGCGCGCGCCAACATCACGCTGCCGCTGGTGCACGGTCCGCTGCGCGGCCATGGCGGCTGGCTGCGCAAGCGGCTCGGGCGAAGGCTGTCGACGGCCGCGGCCGAGCGCGTGGAGCTCGCGCCGCGCAACCTCGAGCGGCCGGTGGCGCTGCTGTCGGGCGGCAATCAGCAGAAGGTGCTGTTCGGCAAGGGCATGACGCGCGACGCCGCGCTCTACGTGTTCGACGAGCCCACGGTGGGCGTCGACATCGGCACCCGCAGCGCGCTCTACCAGGTCATCCGCAGGCTCTGCGAAGGCGGCGCGGCGGTGGTCGTGATCTCCTCCGACCTGCCCGAGGTGCTGCACCTGAGCCACCGCGTCTACGTGATGTGCCGCGGCGAGATCGCCGGCGAGCTGCAGGGCGACGCCATCGGCGAGACCGCCGTGCTCAATCTCTTCTTCGGTTCCAGCGAGAACAACAAGCCATGACTTCGTCTTCCTCCGTCGCCACCGCCGTGCCTTCGACACCGGGGCCCGCCGGCCGCGCGCTGGCCCTGCTGCGCGCCCTGTTCCTGCGCCTGGGCGTGCTGCCCTTCATGCTGGCGATCGCCTTCGTGGTGTTCGGTACCCTGTCGGACCAGTTCCTCACGGTGCAGAACCTGGTCAACCTGCTGCGCCAGTCGGTCTACCTGATCCTGGTGGCCATGGGCCAGATGCTGGCGCTGGTGACCGGCGGCTTCGACCTCTCGGTCGGCACCGTGATGGCGATCACCTCGGTGGTGGCGGCGCTGGCCATGCAGTTCTTCGGCGCCGCGTTGCCCGACGCCGCCTGGCTGGCCATCGCGCTGGGCTGCGCCTGCGGCATGCTGGCCGGGCTCGCGGTGGGGCTGGTCAACGGCATCGGCGTGGCCTTCATCGGCGTCTCGCCCTTCATCGTCACGCTGGGCGTGCAGTCGATCGGCTTCGGCCTGGCGCTCTACCTCACGGGCGGCGTGCCGGTGTCGGGCCTGCCCGCGGGCTTCAGCGAGCTGTTCGGCTTCGGCACGCTGCTGGGCGTGCCGGTGCCGATCTGGGTCACGGCGGTCTGCGTGGCGGCCATGGGCGTGCTGATGGGCCGCATGCCGACCGGCACCCACCTGCTGGCCGTGGGCGGCAATGCCAAGGCGGCGGCGCTGTCGGGCATCGACACCCGGCGCGTGCTGCTCGTGGCCTACCTGCTGTGCGCGGGCCTCGCGGCCGTCAGCGGCCTGCTGCTGACCGCGCGCGTCGAGACCGGCGAGGCCAACCTCGGCGGCACCGTGGCGCTGGAATCGATCGCGGCCTGCGTGATCGCCGGCGTGAGCCTGCGCGGCGGCATGGGCCGGGTGCCGAACGTGGTGATGGGAGCGATCTTCATCGGCCTGGTGCAGAACGGCATGAACCTCGCGAGCGTGGGGTCGTACCTGCAGATGGTGGTGCTGGGCGCGCTGCTGATCGTGGCGGTGGTGGCCGACCAGTTGCGCCACCGGATGGTGGCGCCCGGCTCGCACTGACGCACCGAGCTAGTTGGCGAACTCGTCGCGCGGCCCGCCCTCGGCCGCGAGGTGCGAGATGTCGCTCCAGCCCACGAGGCTGAAGCCCTCGCTGCTCCACAGCATGCGGTTGATGGCCGCGTTGCCGAGCTGCCAGGTGCGCGGCGCCTGCAGTTCCTGGCGCGTGGCGGCGCGGTAGAGCACGTCCATCACGCCGCCGTGCGCGACCAGCGCCACCAGCTCGCCCGTGTGGCGCGAGGCCAGGTCGGCGGCCACGCGCGTGATGCGCTCGCGGAACACCAGCAGGCTCTCGCCGCCCTCGGGTTCGAATTCGGGATCGCGCTCGCGCCAGCGCCTGGCCTGCTCGGGCAGCTCGGCCTCGATCTCGGCGAAGCTCATGCCCTCGAAGCGGCCGAAGGCGCGCTCGCGCAGGCCGGGTTCGGGCCGGACCTCGAGGCCGTGCGGTTTGGCGATCTCGAGCGCGGTCTGCCAGGCGCGCGAGAGGTCGCTGGCGTAGATGACGGCCAGCGGTTCGTCGGCCAGCGCCTGGCCCACGCGCTGGGCCTGCCAGACGCCGGTGGCATTGAGCCCGATGTCGAGCTGGCCCTGGATGCGCGTGTCGACGTTCCAGGCGGTTTCGCCATGGCGAACGGCGATCAGGCGGGTGAGGTCTTCCATGGTCGAAATTCTAGGAGGGCGGCATTTCGGATCGTGCCGCCGCTCCAGGCCCGAGGCGGGCCCTTACTGTTGCTTCTTCGCGGTGGGCAGCTCGATGTTGACGCGCCGCACGCCCTCGGGCGGCTTCGGGAAGCCCTGCAGCGCGGCCTGGAACATCACCGGCAGCACCGCCGCGCTCGCGGTGTAGGGGCCGTCGTTGCGCGCGCGGGTCTCGTAGACCACGCGGTTGCTGCCGAGCTCGCGCAGCACCACGCCGACCTCGCGCTCGTACCAGGGGTTGGAGGCCTGCGGAACGATCGGCGCGCCATACCAGCCGCCGCCGTACCAGCGCCGGCCGTAACCGTAGGGGCCGTAGCCATAGCCGTAGCCGAAGGGGCCGTCCCAGAGCCAGGGATCAGCCCAGGGCGACAGCGTGGTGGTCACGCGGGCGCTGATCTGCGCCGTGTAGCGCGGGTTGGCGTCGTCGCGGCGCAGGCCGACCTGCTCGAGCGCGGTGGTGGCCATGGCTTCGAGCGAGGCCTGGCGCTCGCCGTTGGCCTGCTGCGAGGGCAGGCGCTCGAAACGGTAGGTGGCGCCGGCGGGAACGGTGTCGATGGCGGAGAAGCTCTTCACGTCGCTGTCGACCACCCAGGAGGTGGCGCAGCCGGACAGGGTTGCTACCAAAAGAAGAGCAAAAAAGGCGCGTTTCATGAGGGTCTCCGGGCCGGTGGGCCCCAAATTCCCCTGGGTAGCCGGATCAGCCCTGGACGATGCGCAGGGCGGCGGGTGCCTGGGAGAGCGGGTCGAAGGAGGGCGTGTCGAAGGCCTTGTCGCCGTTCTCGTCGGCCACGCCCGTCGGCTTCAGACCCTTGAAGTCGTGCAGCGTTCCGTCGAGCAGGTGCGAAGGCACCACGTTCTGCATCGCGCTGAACATGTTCTCGATCCGCCCCGGGTACTTGCGCTCCCATTCGCGCAGCATCTCGCCGACCTGCTTGCGCTGCAGGTTCTCCTGGCTGCCGCACAGCGTGCACGGAATGATCGGGAATTCGCGGTGCTGGGCCCAGCGCACCAGGTCCTTCTCGGCCACGTAGGCCAGCGGCCGGATCACCACGTGGCGGCCGTCGTCGCTCACCAGCTTCGGCGGCATGCTCTTGAGCTTGGCCGCGAAGAACATGTTGAGGAAGAAGGTCTGCAGCATGTCGTCGCGGTGGTGGCCCAGCGCGACCTTGGTGGCGCCCAGCTCGTCGGCCACGCGGTAGAGGATGCCGCGGCGCAGCCGGCTGCACAGGCCGCAGGTGGTCTTGCCCTCGGGGATCACGCGCTTGACGATGCTGTAGGTGTCCTGGTTCTCGATGTGGAAGGCCACGCCGAGATCGCTCAGGTACTTCGGCAGCACTTCCTCGGGGAAGCCGGGCTGCTTCTGGTCGAGGTTGACCGCGACGATGTCGAAGTGGATCGGCGCGCGCGCCTTGAGCTTGAGCAGGATGTCGAGCAGGCCGTAGCTGTCCTTGCCGCCCGACACGCAGACCATGACCTTGTCGCCTTCCTCGATCATGTTGTAGTCGACGATGGCGCGGCCCACCTCGCGGCACAGGCGTTTCTCGAGCTTGTGCGTTTCGCGCTCGATCTTCATCGAGTTGGCGGGCGGGGCAAGGGCGTCGGCGACGGGCGCCTCGTCGATCCAGACGGCGTTCATGGCAAAAGGGCTGCCCGGGGCAGCAAAAAACGGGGGAAGGGGGCGATTTTGCCCCGGATCACCATTCCCCGGCTTCGATGCGGATCGCGACCTCGCAGTCCTCGAAGATCTCGAGCTTGGCGATCTTCACGCGCACGCCCAGCACGCCGGGCAGCTGCAGCAGGCGCTGCGCGAGCTTGCCGATCAGGCTTTCGAGCAGGTTCACGTGCTCGGCCGTGCACTCGTCGATGATGATCCGGCGCACCTTGCGGTAGTCGAGCACGTGGAAGATGTCGTCGTCCTTGGGCAGCAGCGGCTGCGGGCCGAGGTTGAGCTCGGCATCGACCTGGATCGGCTGCGGCGCGACCTTCTCCTGCTCGAGGATGCCGAGGTTGGCGTCGAAGCGCAGGCCGTTGAGGGTGAGCGTCTGGCGCCCGAGGGGGGTGGTGGGTGACATCGGGTGGTGCTCGAAAAAGGGGGCCGCGGGCGGCGGGTTCAGCTCACATGTGCGAGAAATCGCGCTCGAACTTCATCAGGTGCTGGCCGCCGTCCACCAGCAGCGTGGTGCCGGTGATCGAGCCGTTCTCGAGCGCGAAGCGCACGGTGGCGGCCACGTCGGCCGGCGTGGACGAGCGCCCCAGCGGCGACAGCTTGTGCAGCTGCGCGAACTTGTCGTCGTCGTGCATGTGGCTCGGCAGCGTGAGGCCGGGCGCCACGCCCACCACGCGCACGCGCGGCGCGAGTGCCAGCGCCAGCATCGGCGTGGCGGCCTCGAGCGCGGCCTTGGAGAGCGTGTAGCTGAGGAAGTCGGGGTTGGTGTTCCACAGCTTCTGGTCGAGCATGTGGACCACCGCGCCGGTGAGCGTGCCTTCTGGATCGCGCTGTGCGAGGTGCGCGTGCAGCGCCTGCGCCAGCACGATCGCAGCGCCCGTGTTGCCGCGCGCATGGCGGTCCATCAGCGCGTAGCTGAAGCTGGCCGCGTCGTCGTGCTCGAACAGCGCGGCGCTGTGCACCACCGCGTCGACCCGGCCGAAGTGCGCCGCCACCTG
>NZ_JBZAYE010000361.1:0-7517 GCF_058244205.1 Variovorax sp. 20P10.2.4 | reverse complement strand
GGACACGGCGTCGAGGCCACGCCCGTGTCGCCCGGCGATGCCGAGGCCATCGACTACCTGTTCTTCGTGCACGACCGTCACGACGGCAACCTCGACGCGGCGCGCCGCTACCTCGACTGGGAGCTGGGCCTGATCGCGCAATGCGCGAGCGACGAGCTGGCCGTGTTCCGGCCGCACGGCGAAGCGACCCGCGGCTTGCACGGAAAAGCGCATATCGATAGTTGAAGGCCTTCGTTGCGACGGCAGGCGCGGCCTCGGAAGATCGCCGCCTGCCCTGCTTCGCCCCTTTCATTCGATGACTTCCCGTCCGCGTTCGCGTTTCTCCCCCTCTTCCTCCTCCCGTTTCCCCGCCGCGGCGCTCGCGACCCTGCTCGGCCTGGCCGGCGCGGCCCATGCCGACGCCACGCTCGACCGCATCAAGCAGCGCGGCAAGGTCGCGATCGGCGTGGTGGTCAACGGCGGGCCCTTCGGCTCGATCGACCCGGCCACGCAGCAGCTCGTGGGCTGGAACCCCGACCTCGCGCGCGATCTCGCCAAGCAGCTCGGCGCCGAAGTCGAGCTGGTGCAGGTGCAGCCGGCCAACCGCGTGCAGTTCCTGCAGTCGGGCAAGGTCGACCTGCTGATCGCCTCGATGGAATACAACGCCGACCGCGGCGAGATCCTCGGCTATGCGCCGACGCCCTTCTACCGCGTGGGCGGCACGGCCGCCGTGCTCAAGACCAGCGGCATCGCCAAGTGGGAGGACCTGCGCGGCAAGACCGTGTGCGCCTCGCAGGGCAGCAGCTTCGTGAAGCCGCTGCAGGAACAGTACGGCGCCCAGGTGCGCGGCTTCAAGACCGCGCAGGAATCGCTGCTGGCGCTGCGCGGCGGCAACTGCGTGGCCGCCGTGCACGACGCCACGCTGATCCAGCCGCTGCTGCGCAGCAATCCCGAATGGGCCGCCTACGCGGCGCCGATCCGCGACGAGATCCTGCCCGCGCCCTCGGTGGTCTGGGCCCGCAAGGGCGAGGCCGACACCATCGCCGCCGTCGACAAGGTCGTCAAGCAGTGGCACCGCAGCGGCTGGCTGATCGAGACCGAGAAGCGCAACGGCATCGAGCCGCCGCAGCCGCTGCTGCCCGAGCTGCAGGCCAAGCTGCGCACCGCGCCCTGAACCCACGGCCCGGCCGCATCGCATCCTTCCGTTCGCCGTGAGCGGCGCCCTTGAACCGGCGCCGCGCCCGGCCCTTTCCGTTCGCGCCATGAAGCCACGCTCCTCCACCGACACGCCATCGTCGGCGCGCCAGCCATGAACGACGCCGGACTGCTCGCGCAGGCGGTGGCCGCGCTCAAGACCCTGGGCCTCAACTACGCCTTCGTGCTCGACGCGGGCGAGCGCCAGGCCTTTCTGCGCGGGCTGCTCGTCACCTTCGAGCTCTGCGTGCTCACCGTGCCCTGTAGCCTCGCGGCCGGCGTGGCGATCGCGGCCGCGCTGACCTCGCCGCGGCGCTGGGTCGCGCTGCCGGCGCGCGCCTTCGTGGAGCTCACGCGCAACACGCCCACGCTGGTGCAGCTCTATTGCGCCTTCCTCGTGCTCAACATGCTGATCACGCAGCAGCTCCAGGGCCTGGGCGGCAATCCGCTGACGCCCTTCGTCTGGGTGGTGATCGTGGTCGCGCTGCACAAGGGCGTGTTCCATGCCGAGGCGCTGCGCGCGGGCATCGAGGCGGTGCCGCGCGTCACGCTCGAGGCCGCGCGCTCGCTGGGCTTCTCGCAGCGTCAACTGCTGTGGCGCGTCGAGCTGCCGCTGGCGCTGCGCTTCGCGCTGCCCTCGCTGGTCAACAACCTGGTCGACCTGGTCAAGATGACCGCGGTGGCCTCGGCCATCGCCGTGGGCGACGTGACCTACGAGTCGATCATGATCTGGACGCAGCGCGACAACGTGCTCGAGCTGCTGCTGCTGATCCTGCTGTACTTCGGCCTGCTGACCTGGCTCGTGAGCCTGGCCGGGCGCTGGCTCGAGACGCGCTGGCGGATGCCCGGCTATGGCCAGTGAGATCGCCGCGGCACCGGCCGCTCCCCCGCTCGGCGCCGAAGCCGGTACCAGCCTCGTCGCGCACCTCGATCCGCGCCGCCATCCCTGGCTCGCCGCGCTGGCCGCCGTGCTGCTGCTGGTCGCGGCCTGGAGCGCCACCGGCACCACGCCCGTCGCGCTGCGCCACCTGTGGCAATGGTCGCCCACGCTGCTGCTGGGCCTGCTCACCAACGTCCAGATCAGCGTGCTCGCGATGGCGATCGGCACCGCCGTGGGGCTGCTGGTGGGCGCGCTGTCGTTCTCGCCGTTCGCGCCGGTGCGCGGGGCCACGCGCTGGTACGTGCAGTTCTTCCGCAACGCGCCGGTGCTGGTGCTGATCTATTTCACCACCTACGTGTTTCCGTTCGAGCTGCGGCTGGTGGCCTGGACCGTGCCCTTCCCCGACTGGCTCAAGGTGGTGCTGGGCCTCGCGCTGCCCACGAGCGCGGTGGTGGCCGAGATCTTCCGCGGCGCGATCCAGTCGATCCCGAGCGCGCAATGGGAGGCCGCGCAGTCGCTGGCCTTCCGGCGCGGCGAGATCTTCCGGCTGATCGTGCTGCCGCAGTGCCTGCGCCGCATGCTGCCGCCGTGGATGAACCTCTACGCGAGCATCACGATGAGCACGGCGCTGTCCTCGCTGGTCGGCGCGCACGACGTGGTCGACGCGGCCCAGGTCGCGAGCAACACGGTGGCGCGCACCGACTTCACGGTGCTGGTCTATTTCACGCTGCTCGCCGTGTTCTTCGCCTACTGCTACCCGATAGCCCGCGCCACGCGCGCGCTGGAACGCCGCCATGCCCGCCACTGAGACCGCCACTCCCCTCTCCAACACGCCCCTGGTCGCCCTGCGCGACGTGGAGCTCGCCTTCGGCGCCAACGCGGTGCTGCGCGGCATCTCCCTCGAGGTGCAGCGCGGCCAGGCGGTGTCGATCATCGGGCCCTCGGGCTCTGGCAAGTCGACCATCCTGCGCTGCATCACCGGGCTGCTGCGCCCGCAGCGCGGCGAGATCCGCGTCGGCGACACGCGCGTGGACGCGCTGCGCGCCGAGGCCGAGTTCATCGCGCTGCGCAAGCGCGTGGGCTTCGTGTTCCAGCAGTACAACCTGTTCCCGCACCTCACGGTGCTCGAGAACCTCGTGATCGCCCCCACGCGCGTGGCCGGCCGCGAGCGCGCCGCCGCCGAGCGCGAGGCGCGCGAGTTGCTCGACAAGGTGCGGCTCTCGCACAAGGCCGCGGCCTATCCGGGCGAGCTCTCGGGCGGGCAGCAGCAGCGCGTGGCGATCGCGCGCGCGCTCGCGATGCGGCCCGAGCTGATGCTGTTCGACGAGGTGACCTCGGCGCTCGACCCCGAGACCGTGGGCGAGGTGCTGACCGTGATCCGCGACCTGGTGCGCGAAGGCCTGACCTGCGTGCTGGTGACGCACGAGATGCGATTCGCCGAGGAGATCAGCGACACCGTCTACTTCACCGAGGCCGGCGTGATCGTCGAGCACGGCCCGCCCGCGCGCATCTTCCGCGCGCCCGCCAGCGATCGCACGCGCGCGTTCCTGCACCGCGCGCTCGGCGACGGCGCGCGCGACCCGTCCGACGACAGCGTGCCCGCGCGCCGGCCCGCCCCCTTCCCCGAAACGCCGCCCTTCGACCGGCTGCGCTTCGCCCTCTGACCCATCGAGGCTCCCCATGACCACATCCCAGAACGACACGACCGCCATCGCGGCGCAACGCCGCATCGCCGTCGACCAGGCCCTGGCCGACATCCGCGCCATCGCCGACGCCCAGCCACTCGACCGCGCGGTGCTCGCGCGCATCACGGCGCGGCTCGAGAAGCTCGCGGCCCACGCCGCCCTGTTCACGCGCGAGGATTTCCCGCCGCCGGCCGCCAGCGAAGGCGTGGGCGCCTCCACGCGCTACCGGCTCAACCCCGGGGACGGCGACGACGACGTGGCGCTCTACCTGAACTCGATCAATCCCGGCAAGACCTCGATCCCGCACAACCACACGACCTGGGCCACCATCGTGGCGGTCGAGGGCCAGGAGGAGAACCGCGTCTACCGCCGCACCGACGACGGCAGCGACCCTGCACGCGCGCGGCTCGAACTCGAGCGCGAGGTGACGGTACAGCCCGGCACCTCGATCGCCTTCCTGCCCGAGGACCTGCACAGCATCCACGTGATCGGCGACCGGCCGACGCTGCATTTCCATCTCTACGGCCAGCCGCTCGAGACGCTGTCGCGCCGCATCGGCGTGAACCTCGAGACCGGCGCGATCGTCAACTACAACGCGACGCAGCTGCAGCCGAGCAAGGCGGTCGCATGAGCGCTGTCAACGGCTTGAACGACGCGACCCGGCTGCTGCACGCGGGCGCGCCGCAACTGCGCGCCGGCTCGGGCCCGGTCAACGTGCCCGTGGTGCGCACGAGCACCGTGCGCTTCGAGAACACCGCGGCGCATGCCGACCATCACCACCGCCGCGCCGCGGGCGAGCGCGTGGCCTCCTACGGCCGTCATGGCCTCGACACGCACCGCGCGCTCGAGGATGCGGTGACCGCGCTCGAAGGCGGGCACCGCGCCTTCCTCACGCCTTCGGGCCTGTCGGCGATCACGCTGGTGCTGCTCGCGCTGCTGTCGCCCGGCGACCATGCGCTGGTGGCCGACGGCGTGTATGCGCCGCTGCGGCGCGTCGACAGCACCCTGCTCAAGCGGCTCAACATCACGGTCGAGTATTTCTCGCCCGCGCACGACGACCTGGCGAGCCTGCTGCGGCCGAACACGCGGCTGGTCTACCTCGAGTCGCCGACCTCGCTGCTCTACGAGGTGCTCGACCTGCCCGCGCTCAGCAAGATCGCGCGCGAGCGCGGCGTGACCGTGGCCACCGACAACACCTGGAGCGGCGGCTGGTTCTACAAGCCGCTCGCGCTTGGCGCCAACATCTCGATCCAGGCCGCCACCAAGTACATCTCGGGCCATTCCGACCTGATGCAGGGCATCGTGGTGGTCGACAGCCCCGCGCTGGCCGCGAAGCTGCTGAGCGCGCACGAGGCACTGGGCCTGACCATCGGCGCCGACGATGCCTACCTGGCGCTGCGCGGCCTGCGCACGCTGCCGGTACGGCTGGCGCAGCACCAGCGCAATGCCACCGAGGTCGCGCGCTTCCTGCAGCAACAGGCGCAGGTCGGCCGCGTGTATTACCCGGCGCTGCCCGAGGACCCGGGCCATGCGCTGTGGCGGCGCGACTTCAGCGGCGCGAGCGGCCTGGTGTCCTTCGCGTTCCGCGATGCCACCGCCGCCGAGGCCGATGCCTTCGTCGACGCGCTCACGCTGTTCGGCATCGGCGCCTCGTGGGGCGGCTACGAGAGCCTGGCGCTCGCGGCCCAGCCCGAGCGGCTGCGCGAACACCGCCAATGGCAGGGCAACGCGCCGGTGGTGCGGCTGCACGTCGGCCTCGAGGATCCGGGCGACCTGGTGGCCGAC
Source organism: Variovorax sp. 20P10.2.4 (assembly GCF_058244205.1). NCBI lineage: Bacteria > Pseudomonadati > Pseudomonadota > Betaproteobacteria > Burkholderiales > Comamonadaceae > Variovorax > Variovorax sp. 20P10.2.4. Next base: position 1,994 of record NZ_JBZAYE010000361.1, on the reverse strand, counting down.
CTGGCGCGGGCCTTCGCAAAGGCGACGCCGACCGCGACCGCTCCCGCACCCGAGCCGGCCCCCGCCGCGGCGCCGTTCCGTGAATTGAGCGCAGGCGCGCACCTGCTCTGAGTCTTTCCTTCCTCTCCCGTTCTTCCCGCTTCTCCCGTACCGCCGCCATGTCCTCGCACTCCTCCTCCCCCACCGTCCCCGTCATCGACCCCCGCGTGCGCGTGGCGGTCGACGTCGGCGGCACCTTCACCGACATCGTGCTGCTGCGCGGCGAGCGCAAGCACACCGTGAAGGTGCTCACCACGCCGGCCGCGCCCGAGCAGGCCGTGTTCGACGGCGTGGCGGAAGTGCTGCAGCAGGCCGGCGCGGCCTGGGCCGACGTCGACCTGCTGATCCTCGGCACCACGCTGGCCACCAATGCGCTGATCGAGCGCAAGGGCGCGCCCACGGCGCTGCTGACCACGCACGGCTTCCGCGACCTGGTCGAGATCGGGCTGGAGGACCGCTTCGCGCAGTACGACGTGTTCCTCGACAAGCCGGCGCCGCTGGTGCCGCGCCACTGGCGCCATGGCGTGGTCGAGCGCACCGACGCGGCCGGCCGCGTGGTCACGCCGCTCGACGAGGCCCAGGTGGCCGTGCTCGCGCGCCAGCTCGTGGCCGACGGCATCGAGAGCGTGGCCGTGTGCTTCCTGCACGGCTATGCGAACCCCGTGCACGAGCGCCGCGTGCGCGAGCTGCTGCGCGAGCATGCGCCGCAGCTGTGGGTGTCGCTGGCCTCCGACGTCTGCCCCGAGATCCGCGAGTACGAGCGGCTCTCGACCGTCAGCGCCAATGCCTACGTGCAGCCGCAGGTGGCCGGCTACCTGCGCCGGCTGCAGGAAGGCGCGCGCGAACGCGGCCTGAAGGCCGAGCCCTTCCTCATGACCTCGGGCGGCGCCATCACCACGCTGCAGGCCGGCATCGACGAGCCGGTGCGGCTGGTCGAGTCAGGCCCCGCGGGCGGCGCGGTGCTCGCGCGCCAGGTGGCCGAGCAGATCGGCGCCACGCGCGCGCTCTCGTTCGACATGGGCGGCACCACGGCCAAGATCTGCTTCATCGACGACTACCAGCCGCAACTGAGCCGCAGCTTCGAGTTCGGCCGCGTGCATCGCCATCTCAAGGGCTCGGGCCTGCCGATCCGCATCCCGGTGATCGAGATGGTGGAGATCGGCGCCGGTGGCGGCTCGATCGCGCGCGTCAACCACCTGGGCGTGGTGCAGGTCGGCCCCGACAGCGCGGGCTCCTCGCCCGGCCCGGCCGCCTACGGCCTGGGCGGCGAGCAGCCGACCGTGACCGACGCGCATACCGCGCTCGGCGCGATCGACCCGGCGCGCTTCGCCGTCGGCAAGGTACGGCTCGATCCGCAGCGCGCGCGTGCCGCGCTGCTGCAGGGCGTGGCGGCGCAGACCGGGCTCGAGGTCGAGGCGGCCGCGCAGGCGGTGGTCGAGATCGTGACCGAGAACATGGCCAACGCGGCGCGCGTGCATGCCTCGGAGCTCGGCAAGGTGGCCGAGGAGAGCACGCTGATCGCCTTCGGCGGCGCGGCGCCGCTGCATGCGGCGTTGCTGGCGCGCAAGCTCGGCATCGCGCGGCTGGTGATCCCGAACTCGGCCGGCGTGGGCTCGGCGCTGGGCTTCCTTTGGGCGCCGGTGGCCTACCAGACGGTGCGCAGCCTGCACCAGCGGCTCGACCGCATCGACCATGCGGCCGTGGGCCGGCTGCTCGACGAGCTCACCGCCACCGCCGACGACGTGGTGCTGCGCGCCGCGCCCGGCGCGCCGCTGGTGCGCCAGCGCGTGGTGTTCATGCGCTATGCGGGCCAGGGCCACGAGATCCCGGTCGAGCTGCCCGAAGGCGCGTTCGACGCGGCCGCCAGCGCCGCGCTGCACCAGCGCTTCGAGGCGCGCTATGCCGCGCTCTACGGCCGCAGCCTGCCGCACATCGCGGCCGAGGCCGTGAGCTGG
>NZ_JBZAYE010000360.1:0-7532 GCF_058244205.1 Variovorax sp. 20P10.2.4 | reverse complement strand
CTGGTGCGCGGCGAATGGCTCGCGCCGGGCTCGCACCTCGACCTGATCGGCAGCTTCACGCCCGCCATGCGCGAGGCCGATGCGCAGTGCTTCGCGCACGCGCGCACCTTCATCGACACGCCCGAGGCGCTGACGAAGGCCGGCGACCTGCTCGACGCAATCGCGGCCGGCACGCTGCGCGCCGAGGCGGTGCAGGGCACGCTGGCCGCGCTGTGCCGCGGCGAATGCGGCGGCCGCACGCGACCCGACAGCGATGAGCGCACTGTGTTCAAGGCCGTCGGCAGCGCGCTCGAGGACCTGACCGCCGCCACGCTGGTGTGGCAGTCGTCGTCGGCCGCGGCCTCGCTGTAGACCTATGACTGCATGGCACGCCTAGTGCTTATGGCCAGTCGGCGCCTCGCGATGGCGCGCGCATACGTCAAGCGACGGATGGCGCGCCGCGCGAACGGCCGTTAATCTGGCATTGCACACAGGGAGACCCACGCATGCTCACCATCGTTCAGAAAGCCGCCATCCTCGGCAAGGCCGGCATCGACGTGCCCGCGCGCCCCGAGGACGACCTGTCGACGCACGTCGTCACGGGCTCGCCGGTGAAGGCCGAGGGGGTTTCGCAGAAGGCCCACGACTGGGGCCGCGCCATCGAGACGCTGTACGTGAGCTATGTCGCGGCGCGCGCCGCCAAGAGCCTGCGCGACGCCGAGGAGGCGCGGCAGAACGCCATGCTGCGCCGCATGGCCTCGGGCACGCCGCCGCGCACCTCCTTCGCCTGAGAAAACGCCGGGCCCTCGGCCCAGTCGTCCCCTGTTTCTTACTTGCCCTGCGCCGCGGTCAGCGCCGGGTTCTGCATCGTCGAGATCACCTTGCTGTTCACGCGCGAACCGCTCACCACGTTCTGGTCGGGCGCCGATGCGGCTGCCACGGCTTCGTTGTAGACCTTCGCGGGATCGGCCATCGGCTTCACCGTTTCCGGGCCGCGCGAGCCACGGGTCACGTTCTGGTCGGCCGCGTGGGCGGTGGCCACGGCCTGCTGGTACACCGCATCGGCGTCGGCCATCGGCTTCACCGTTTCGGGGCCGCGCGAGCCGCGGGTCACGTTCTGGTCGGGCGCGTGGGCCGTGGCAATGGCTTCGGCTTCGACGGCTTCGCGGCTGCGGCCGCCCGTGGTCTGGGCCTGGACGGAGGCCACGGCCATCACGGCGAAAGCGGCCGCGAGGGCGAGTTGGTAAGAGGTCTTCATGTCGGTTGGATGTCAGAGGAGTTGTTTGGACAGGGTTTTCTTCTAGGGGAAACCCTGAATCACGGTAGTCCTCCTGTAAGGCGGATTGATGACGTCCCCGGACGCACGCAGGTTGCCGGGGAGCGCGCCTGCCGAGTCGAGCGGGTTCTGCTAGTCAGGGCATCGGCGCGGCGACGGGAGCGGAGAATCGGCCGCGCCCCGCATCGGAGGCCTCTTCCCCCTTTCCTGGTCCATGAAGCCATCCACCCGCCGCACGCAAGACACCACCCTTGCCAGCAACCCGTGGGCACGCCTGTGCCTCGCCGCCTGCCTACTCGTTCTTGCGGGCCAGGGCCGCGCCCAACTCTCGGTGCTGTCGCCTGCCTGGGCGCCGTCGACCACCGACCGCAACCTGGGCAGCCTGGCGCGCACGAAAAACATCGGGGACCTGCCCGCACCGTCGTCACCGATCGCGCTCACGCTGGGCAAGACGACCCGGCAGGAAGCCGAACTCGCCTGGATCGCGCAAGGCAGCAGGATCGTCCGATCGGGAACCATGGGCGTCGGCGGCAGCGGTCTGGCCGACTATCACGTGCGCCGCAGCGTGCCCGGGATCGTGCTGGTCGACGTGGCGGGCGTCGACTTCGAGGGCTTCACCGTGGCGCGTTACGCGTTCATCGAAGACCTGCTCTACGCCGTCGAGACCCCGCTGCATGCCAGGACGCCTCGCAGCGAGACCCCGTTCAAGGCACTCGATGCAACGCAGTTGCAGGAACTGGCCAGGACGCTGGAGACACGCCATGGTCCACCCACGCGAAGGACCTTCAGCCGACGCGCCGGCAATGAACCCGATGTGCTGACCTGGGACACGGAGCAAGGCACGCTGGAGCTGGTGACCAACGACTTTCTCGCGCACCTGGGTCAGTGGGATCCCGCACTGGAAAGGAAGGCGAAGGCCTTGCGGCGGGCGGCTTGCGATCAGGCCCCGGCCTGCTGACGGTACAGGCTCGGGAGGATGGCAACGGGCGTCTCGCGGACGCCCGTTGCCGCTTCAGCAGAGAAGGCCCTTGCAGTCGTACGAGGTGGTGAAGATCATGTAGTAGCGATTGTTTTCCTGGTACTGCTGGAAAGGCCTGCTGCCCAGCGCACCCTCGCGGTTCAGGATCTTCACGAAATCGCTTGCCTGCTCGATGCTGCCCGGTTCCGCCGTCGATGTGTATTCCGTGGCGTAGTACTTGAACGTCGATTTCTGGGCGTCGTCTCGTACGAACAGGACTTTGGGTGTGCCGTCGATGCCGAGGGCGGCACTGAACTTGCCGCCGTTCGCGCCCTTCTCATTCCCCTGCGCGATGAAACCGGCATAGGTGGGCGTCGTGGGAAGGATCTCGAAGGAGCACCGCGCGGTGGTCGGTTTCTCGCGGCCGAGCAACATCGTGATCGACACCTGGTTGCCGTTGCGGGTGATCGTGGCACTGGTGGCGCAGTATCCCTGCTGCCCGAACTTGTTCAGGGACTCGAGGAAGCTTGCCGCTTCCGCGCTCGTCTGCGGCAGCGCGCCCGCATCGACGTATTCGTACCGGATGTCCTTGCTGGTGTCCTTGCTGAAGATGGTCATGAACGATCCCGCATCCACCGCCAAGGAACTGGCGATGACCCGATAGCCGTCCGCCCCCTGTGACTGAAGAGTGGCCAGGCTGGTTGCATCCTGCGCCGACACCCCACGATGCAGATACGCGGGGGCATTCTCCTGGCCTCGATAGATGGCGCGGCCTTCGGGGGATGGCGTTGCCCTGATCGGTATCGTGAGATCGGAAAGGCGGCCGGCCATCTCGGGACTTTGGAGTTCGGCCAAGAGTGCCTTGAAGTCCAGGGCGTTCGCACTCCCGAGCTTGAAGGAATAGGGCGTCGTCACCATCGGACGCTCCGGCGGATTCGTTTCGGGATCGGTCGGACCCGGCCCCGGATCCGAAGGCGCCGGTGCCGGCGCGGGTCCGGCGGCGCTCGGCGGAGGCGCCGCGGGGAGCATCGGGAAGCCACCGCCCCCACCCCCTCCTCCACCACCACACGCCGTGAGCATCACCAACGCGCCGAGCATGATCGGCGACAGCCTGCGAACTTCCTTCATGAGACTCTCCTCGCTCCATTTGAATTTGTAGTCCAAATCTTACAAGGGAGACGATCGAAGCTCGGGAGATGCGCTTACCAGGCTGCGGTGATTTCTCGATGACCGTTGCACCCGCTCCACGCCTCATTCCACGGAAGGATGGTCAGGCGCGCGGTGCTGTAGTAGGCGGTGTCGCGTCACGGCCGCCCTTTCCGTAGGTCGCCCGGCTCCCATACGCCGCCTTCGCCCGATCCACCTCCCTCTGCGGCAGCAACTGCAATTTCTTGCAGTTCGCGCACTGGTACAGCCGCATCCAGGGAAAGAACCGCATCCAGCCCGAACGCTGGACGCGGCCGAGGTAGTGGATGCTGCAGTTGCAAGCGGAGAAGATGGAACTCATGAAAGCCTCGAGAGGTGCGCAATCCGTGATCGCGGCGAGGGCTCGAATCGCACGGATCGCCGCATGGTTTCGATGCTAGGAATCGAGCCCTCGCGACGCACGCGCGATCGCATCGCAACTGTGTGGCGGTTCACAGCTCGCCCCAAACAGGCGGGCGGAAAACAACGGCCATGCACGGTGCGTGCATCGCCTCACTTCGCACCCGGTCCGCGCTCGCCCGCGGTCCGCAGCAGATCGAGTTCGTCGGGCGCGATGAAAGGCGTGTCGCCCTCGCGTTCGTCGGCCGCCGAGTGCGGCTCGAGCGACTCGAAACTGCCATGGTCGGTCGATGCGAAATCGGCCACCACGTGGATGCCGTGCTCGTCCTTCCACAGCAGGCCGCGGTTCTCCATCTCACGCATGGTCTTGTTGACGACCTCGCGCGACAGCCCCGCATACGACGCGATCACGGCCTGCGAGATGCGCTTGTCGAAGCCGCCGGTGTCGGCCGGCGCGAGCTGGGTCAGTTCGTAGAGGACGCGCGCGACCAACGTCTCGGAGGTGAGCGAGGAGATGCGGCGCAATTGGCTGCGGATGATGGTCATGCGCTTGACGGTGAGCTCGAGCAGCTCGAGCGCGACCGACGGATGCCGGGCGCAGATGTCGTGCAGGGCCGCGGCGGGAATGAGGTAGACCGAACTCGGCAGCGCGGCCACGAGGTTGGCCATCGACTGGTAGCGCGCCTCGTCGAGCGTGGGACTCAGGAACAGGTCGCGCGGGCGCACGAAGTCGGTGGTGACCGCCGCGCTGCCGCCGCTGCCGCCGACCACCACGCGCAGCAGTCCCGAGGCGACGAAGTAGACCTTGTCGGTCCACTCGTCCATCCGCAGCACGGTCTCGTTGCGCCGGAAGGACCGCAATTCGCTGCGCGCGACCAGCGCCACGCGCTCCGCCGCCGGGACGTTTCGAAAAAGGGAATGCAGATACATGGTCGGAAACAGGCTCCATCCGATTCGCTTCCCCGGGGCGGGACATGCAGGGTGGCCCGAGCGGGAGGCAGGGGGAATGGCGCGGCCGAAATGGCGGCCGTGTGCGCGGGCGACGGAAGGGGCGCACCGCGCCACGGACGGATGGCGGCGCTAGGCGAAGGAGTCCGGCACGCCACGAGCTCGCGCGCGGTCGGCGTCATCCGAGTCATCGGAGCCCTCCGCGTCCTCCGTGCTTCTCGCGCCATCGGGCAGCGCGCCATCGGCCTGCGCCCGCGCACCCGTCGCGCACGCCGCGCACACCGAACGCACGGCGCGCAGCGCGGGCGAATCGCGCAGCTCCTGCTCGCGGATCGCGGCCTCGAGCGCCAGGTACTGGTCGCGCGCCAGCAGCTTCTCGCGCGCACGCTCGCCCTGCAGCAGGACGCCGTGGCGCATGACCTCCTGCAGCGTGTGCTGCAAAACGTCGATCTGCGCGCCCAGCCGCGCGAGCTGCAGATGGAAGTCGGGCGAGGGAGGATTCACGCGCGCCCCCCGGGGCCGCGCGCAAGCGTGCCTTCGTGCAGCGGCGCGCCGGCGGGAATGCCGCAGCCCTGGAGCCACTCGGCGCCGGCGTCGAGCGCCATGCGGATGTCCTCCTCGCGCTCGATACCGTCGACCACGATCGAAGGCGCGAAGCTGCCGCACAGCGCGAGCATCTCCTCGAGCAGCTCGCGGCCGAAACGGTCCTCGCGCGCGCGCCGGATGAAGACCGGGTCGAGCTTGATGATGTCGGGCCGGCAGACCTTGGCCGCGGCGAGGTTGCCGGAGTCGCCGCCGAAATGCTTGATGGCGACGCGGCAGCCGCAGAGCTGCAGCTGCAGGCAGAAGTCGCGCACCGATTCGAGATCGGGCAGCGTGGGCTCGCCGGCGATCTCGACCACCAGTCGCGCCGCCAGCTCGGGCTCGCGCCGCAGCAGCACCATCAGCGAGGCCCACCAGTGGTCGCGCCGCGCGCTCTGCGCCGAGATGCTCAGGCCCAGGCGCACGGTGCCGCCCAGGCGCAGCTGCCGCACCACGCGGCCGGCCGCGAGGTGGTCGAAGGTACGCACCAGGCCCAGCCGCTGCAGGCAGGGCATGAAGAGTTCGGAACGCAGCGCGGCGGCGGCATGCGGCTCGCCCTCGATGTGGAAGCGCGCCTCGTGATAGAGCGGTGCCGCGAAGGCGGCGGCCTGCGCCGGCGCTCCCACCACGGGATGCCATTCGATCGCGAGGCGCCGCGCATGCAGCGCGTCGCTGACCTGCAGCGCGACTTCCATGTCCTCGCGGTAGAGCCGCTGCCAGCCCTCGGTCTGCGCGAGCTGGAAGTCGGGCGCCGGCTGCGCGGCCCACAGCCGCAGCTCGACCTCGGCCTGGCTCATGCGCCCGGGGCTGGGCGCGTCGCTCCAGCCCACGTGCAGTTGCACCAGCGCGCGCGTGTCGCGCAGCTGCACCGGCATGCCGCCGAGGCCCGTGAGCAGGCTCTCGAGCCGGGCCGAGGCGCCCTGCCGCGCCTGCGCGTCCTCGACCGGAAACGCCGGGTTGCTCCACAGCAGGAAGCAGTCGTGCCGCAACATGGCGAGGTCGGCGTCGGCCATGCTCACGAAGCTCGTCAGCAGGCGGTACTTGATCTCGATGCTGGCGTGCAGCGCGAATTCGGCGCCGTAGACCTCCATGAGCTGCGGCAGGTTCGCGATGAAGACGAAGGCGCAGGCCCGCACCGGCGCGCCGGTGCCGGACGGCAGGGGCGCCGACGGAACGGGGAACTGCGCCACGGGCCCTTCGCGCGGCCCGCCACGCGGCGCATGGCGCGGCGCGGCCAGGTTCGGGCGCCGGATCCCGTCGAAGCCCGCCCGCAGGCGAGCGACCATGGGCGCGACGATGGACCGCACGACATGACCGGGCCTTGGCGTCGGCAAGGCAAGCGCCACGGGGCTGGTGACGCGATCACGTACGGCCATCTGGTTTCCTCCGCTAGGTAAGTTCGCCGAACCGCAACACGCTGGGGTGGTTCCACTGCCGACGCGAGGTCGGCCGTTGCACGTTCGAAAACGGGCCGTTATGCGGATTGCGCATGAGATGCTTAAACCGAAATGAATACTACGGATCCCGGTAGCAACCCGCATTAACTTTCTGGTGACAAATGTGTCCTAGCTCACAGGCGCCGCGGAGCCGGGGCTCAAAAAAACCGCCGGCCGGCCGAAAACACCGGGTCGGCGCGCGGACCCGGCCCGGCCGGGCCCGCCGGCTGGCGCGATCCGCCGTTCGATTGGCGCAATCGGATTGGCAAGCCCGCGGTGCGCCGCGCACACTCCCGCCCATCGCGGCCGCTCGAAGCCGCACGGAGTCCGCCCCATGCCCGCCCTCAAACGCCGCCATTTCCTGCTCGGCACGGCCGCCACCCTCGGTGCGCTGGTCGTCGGCTGGTCCGCCTCGCCCACGCGCCAGCGGCTGACCACCGCCGAGCCGCTGCCTGCCATGGCCAGCGGCCAGGTGGCTCTGAACGGCTGGGTCAAGGTGTCGCCCGACGACACGGTCACGCTGATGATGGCCGCGGCCGAGATGGGCCAGGGCATCCACACCGGGCTGACGATGCTGCTGGCCGAGGAGATGGATGCCGACCTTGCCCAGCTGCGGCTCGAGCAGGCCGGCTACGACCCGATCTACAACAACCAGGCGGCGCTGCTCGACAACCTGCCGATGTTCAAGCCCGACGACGACGGCGCGCTCAAGCGCGGCACCCGCCACGTGGTCAGCAAGCTGCTGCGCGAGGTGCCCGGGCTCTGGGGCAGCGGCGGATCGTCGGGCATCGTCGACCAGTGGTTGCCA
>NZ_JBZAYE010000036.1:0-25484 GCF_058244205.1 Variovorax sp. 20P10.2.4 | reverse complement strand
GGGCGAGGACCTGGCCGGCGCGGCCGGGCTCATGGCGCTGTCGGCGGGCACCGCGCGGCAGTACCTCAAGCAGATCTTCGCCAAGCTGGGCGTGCAGCGGCAGGCCGAACTCGTGCGCCTGCTGGTGGCGAGCTTTCCGCAGGAGTGAGGCCGCGGCCTGGTGCCGATCAGGCGGTGGGCATGCCCGGCGGCATCGCGCGCGCGGCTGCGTTCACGAGCTGCACGCGGTTGCGCACCTTGAAGCGCGCGCGCAGCTGCCGCAGGTGGTAGTCGACCGCATGGCCCGACATCTGCAGCCGGTGCGCGATCTCCTTGTCGCCGCGGCCCTGCCGCAGTTCCTCGAGGATGCGCAATTGCATCGCGCTGAGCATCCTCGAGGCGTGGCCGATGTCGCCGAGCTGGTTCGCGGCCGGCGCGGAAGCGAGGCCGCAGGACTGCACGCGGCGGTGGAAGTCCTCGGCCAGCATGCGCGCCAGCGCGACGATGCCCGCGCCGATCCACGCGCTGTCCGTGCGCTCCGACTGCAGGCTCACCAGCGTGTGCTCGCCCAGCGGCAACGACAGCGGCGGCGCCGGCAGCCTGAACAGCACGCCGCTGCCGATGCCGCTGGCGCGCAGGTCCTCGAGAAAGCGTTCATGCAGCGCGAAGCGGGTGTCCTCGGGCGGCCACTGGCGCGCGAGGCCGTCGCGGTCCCAGACCCAGGGGCCGGCGCTGCGTTGCGCGGCCTCGACGCGCGGATCGACCTCCTGGTATTGCTGCGAGAAATAGCGTTCGGTCCAGCGGGGATTGGCATGGCCGGTGAAGAAGCTCGAGGGCCGCCACCGGCCCTGCGCCAGCGCCACGGTGCCGTAGGCGAACCACTGGAAGCCCAGCGCCTGCAGCATCGGGCCCATGCGCAGCAGCGGATCGTCGTCGCCGATCGCGGCGCCGCCATCGATGGCGCGCGGCATCGGACCATCCGTCACGAAGCGCACCGGCGGGCCTCCCGATGGCATGGCGGACAGTGGCGCATCGGCGCGCGGCTGTGGCAGTTCGGGCGAGCGCGCGCTGCGTCGGTACGGCAGGAAGACATGGGCGGCGGGCAAGGGTTCGATGCGGTGGACGAGGAGGCTGGAGGCCGCGCATGTCGCGCGGCGAGCGTGCGGTCCGGGGAACGCCGGACCGGCGCTGCGACCCGTGCGCGAGAGACCTCTGGCACCGGTGCGAAGGGCATGTTGCCGCCCTGGCTGGAGGGCGTCGATAACCTTCCAGATAATGGCCGCGCACCATGTGCAAAGGCGCTACCGCCTGTTACCCGGATTACGCATGTTTGTTGCGTTCGCGACGAAGCGTTTCGCCCCTCGTTCAGGTCCAATGGCGGGCTTTTCGATCCCTGGACCCCGATCCCATGAGCCTGCCTCTGCTGCTGCGCCATACGAGGGCGAGCAAGAACATCTCTCAACTCGATCTGTCGCTGCGGCTGGGCGTCTCCCAGCGGCACGTCAGCTTCCTCGAGACCGGCCGCGCCGCGCCGAGCCGCGACCTGCTGCTGGCCTGGATGAACGAGGTCGAGGCGCCGACCTCGCTGCGCAACGCGGCGCTGTCGCTCGGCGGCTTCACCACCGTCGCCAGCGAGGAGGGCGCGTCGTGGATCGGCATGACCGACGCCAACGAGGCCGCGCTGCAGCGCATGGTGCAGCTGCACAACCCGCTGCCGGGCCTGGTGTTCGATCCCGACTGGAAGATGCTCGCGACCAACTGCGCGGGCCAGTGGCTCTGCACGGTCGTGATGCCCGGCTACTGCGAGGCCGTCGACCACCGCTTCGAGGGCCTGGACATGATCGACTGCGTGGCGCACGACGACGGCCTGCTGAGCCATTCGCGCAACGGGGCGCAGGTGGGTGCCAGCCTGCTCGCGCAGTTGCAGACCGAGAGCTGGCTGCGTCCGTCGCTGCGGCCGCGCGTCGATCGGCTGGCCGACTCGCTGCACCGGCGCTACGGCCGGTTGCCCGAGGTGCTCTCGCTCGGCCTCGCCACGCCGAGCCTCAACCTCAGCTTCGACACGCCGCTGGGCGTGCTGAACTTCTCCACCTTCCAGAGTGCCTTCGGCATTCCGCAGGACATCAATTCCTCGTCGCTGCGCATCGAGCTGTGGTTCGCGGCCGATGCGCACACGCGCGAGGTGATGAGCGACGCCGATGCCGACGCGGAGGCCTGCTGCTGAAGCGGTGAGGTCGGCGTCGGCGCGGCCTCAGGGCAGCTTCGCTGCCACGCGCGCGGCCAGTGCGTTGACGCGTTCGCGTGCCACCGCGTGCAGCGCCGCGTCGCGCTCGCCGCCGCCCACGCGCACCTCCACGCTCAGCAGGCCCTTGCGGATCTGGATGCGGTTGAGGATGTCGATGTTCGCCTCGTCGCCGAGGCCCGCCACCGGCGTCTTGGGTTCGCCCACCTTCTTCGAGACCTCGAAGTAGCGCTGCGAGAACGCGGGCGTCGATGCGAGGTTGCGCACGCTCATCTGCACCTGGTGCGAGACGGTCACGCGCTTGCCGTCGAGGGTGTCGGTGCGGCGCACGTTGTAGAGGCAGCCGATCGGCCTGGGAATCTCCTCGATGCGGTTCTCGCGCGACTCGTGCGTGATCTTTCCCTTGAACTGCACCGGCGCCGCGATCGTCATGTCGGGGAACACGGCCTTCACGTCCTCGGGCGTCATCAGCGCGCAGGCATCGGGCCACTGGTCGGCGGGCGCGGTCTGCGACACGCGCGTGTCGGCCGACACCTCGACCGCCGCCTGGGTGGCGATCGGCGCCGCGGCCGCCACCATGCCGGTGCCCGGCTGCCAGCGCGACAGCGCCTGGCGCGCGAGCGCGCTCGCATTGCCGGGCGTCTGGCTCGAATAGGGATCGAGGCTGGCGAGCACGATCAGGTCGCCCTTGCGCGCCTGCACCGCGACCCGGTGCGCGCTGGTCTCGAGGAAGGCCTCCTCGCCCACGTCGGCCAGCGGCTCGATGCGCAGGCTGAGCTTGGGATCGGCGGCCACGCGTTCGCGCGCGGTGCGCAGCGAGGCGAAGCTGTCCCTGGCCGTGCCGCGCCCGACCGCGGGCGAGTCGCCCCAGCGGATCACGGTCAGGCTCGCGAAACGCGCGACATCGGTCTTCGAGGTCGGGCTCGGCAGCCGCACCACGTAGGCGCAGCTCTCGGCGTACTGCGGGCCGCGGCTCAGGGGGCTCAGCGTGGGGCCCTTGTCGGTGACCGGGCGTCCCGGGAACAGCGCCTCGATGTCGGCGCGCGGCATCAGCCTGCAGGCGTCGGGCGCGTTCGCGGCCATGGGGGAAGGCGCGGCGGGCGGCGAGGCCGTCACGGTCGCGGTCTGCGCGAGCGCGGCGACATGGACCGTGCCGGCCAGCAGCAGCAGCCAGGCGGGGCGGATCGGGGCGAGGGTTCGGAAGGGATTCAAGCGGACTCCGGTATTCGGGTAAACGCGTAGAAGCGGCGCAAGGCGCGCATCCTCGCCGCACCGGCGCGGCCCGTCGATTACCTGCGGCGTAGTCGGCCGTACGTAGTTCCCGAGGCCCGCGTGTCAGTTTTCGGTCAGCCGCCGACGCCGAGCATCCCTGCCTCCATCACAACAGGCCGCAGGCGCGCTGCGCAGGCACGCCCACAGAGACAGAAATGAACGACCGCAACCTAGGCAGAGGGCTCTTCCTCATTGCCATTTCCCTCCTGTTCGGCATCACCGCCGCGCGCAATTACCCGATCGGCGATTTCTCGCGCGCCGGGCCCGGCATGTTCCCGTTCATCGTCAGCGTGCTGCTCGGCCTGATCGGCGTGGCCACCGTGATCCGCTCGCGCTTCGTCGCGCGCCAGCCGATGGAGCTCAACCTGCGCAACATCGGCATCGTGATCGGCAGCCTCTGCGGCTTCGCGCTGATCTCTGAGCACATCAACATGGTCGCGGGCATCGTGTTCATGGTGTTCGCCTCGACGGCTGCCGGCCTCTCGTACTCGTGGGTGCGCAACGTCAAGATTTCCCTCGGCCTGATCGCGATGGCTTTCGCGCTCCAGAAGCTGCTGGGCCTGAACCTGCCCCTGCTCTGAGGACGAAGCCATGGAAGTCTTGAACAATCTCGCGTTCGGTTTCTCGCACGCGCTCACGATGCAGAACCTGCTGTTCTGCGCCATCGGCTGCACCGTCGGCACCCTGGTGGGCCTGCTGCCGGGCCTGGGCCCGCTGGCCACCATCAGCCTGCTGCTGCCGCTGACCTACTCGATCCCCACCGGCGGCGCGCTGATCATGCTGGCCGGCATCTACTACGGCGCCCAGTACGGCGACAGCGTGAGCGCGATCACGATGAAGATCCCGCATGCCAGCAGCATCGTGGCCTGCATCGACGGGTACGCCATGACGCTCAAGGGCCAGACCGGCCTGGCGCTGTTCACCGCGGGCTTCTCGAGCTTCGTGGGCGGCACCATCGCGATCGTCGTGCTGGCCTGGATGGCGCCGATGCTCGGCGAGGTGGCCTTCCTGTTCGGTCCGGCCGACTACTGCTCGATGATGCTCGTGGGCTTCGTCTGCGTGAGCTTCGTGACCACCGGCAGCCTGCTCAACGGCCTCGCGATGTGCTTCATCGGCGTGCTGCTCGGCCAGATCGGCACCGACGTCAACAGCGGCATGCAGCGCTACACCATGGACCTGCCCTTCCTCGCCGACGGCGTGGGCCTGGTGAGCATCGCGCTGGGCTGCTTCGGCATCGCCGAGATCACCAAGAACCTCGACGCGCGCGAGGAGCGTTCGCCCTTCAACGGCAAGATCAACCTGATCCCGACCTGGGCCGAGTTCAAGCGCATCATCCCGAGCGCGCTGCGCGGCGGTGCCATCGGTTCCTTCCTCGGCATCCTGCCCGGCGGCGGTCCCTCGATCGCCCAGTTCGCGGCCTACGCCATCGACAAGAAGGTCAGCAAGTACAAGCACGAGATCGGCACCGGCTGCATCGAAGGCGTGGCCGGCCAGGCCGCTGCCGACGAAGCCGCTGCGCGCACCAGCTTCATCCCGCTGATGAGCATCGGCATCCCCGAGAACCCGGTGATGGCGCTGATGCTGGCCGCGTTCGTGATCAAGGGCATCCAGCCCGGTCCGAACATGATCGCCAGCCACCCGGACCTGTTCTGGGGCCTGGTGGCCAGCATGTGGGTCGGCAACTGCTTCCTGCTCGCGCTCAACGTGCCGCTGGTGCGCTACTGGCTGTCGGTGTTCAAGATCCCGTACGCCGTGCTGTTCCCGTCGATCCTGTTCTTCTGCTGCATCGGCACCTACAGCGTCAACAACAGCCTCGACGACATCTTCATCACCGCCGTGTTCGGCTGCCTCGGCTACGCCTTCATGCGATTGGAGCTGGACGCCGCGCCGCTGATGCTGGGCTTCATCCTCGGGCCGATGCTGGAGGAGAACTTCCGGCGCGCCATGCTGATCAGCCGCGGCAGCTTCGGCGTGTTCGTGAACCGCCCGATCAGCGCGACCCTGCTGGGCCTGATCGGCGTGTTCGTGGTGTGGCAGCTCGTGGCCTTCGTGCGCTCGATCCAGAAGGCGCGGCGCGAGGGGCCGGCGGTGGTGCCGGCGAGCGAGGCGCATGGGGCTTGAGAGGCGCGCAGCTGCCAAGCTTCCCTTGATCCGTTCTTCACAGGCTGATACCTGAGAAGGACACGGAGCCGGCCCGTTGAAGCCGGTAAAGGACGCCCGATGAATCTCATCGGGCGTTTTCTTTTTGGGGAGAGGCGATCCTCGTTTGCCGGCACGTCCATGGCGGTAGCATCCGGCCAAGACCATCCATTCCCTGTCGCCTCCCAACGAAGATGAGCCGCGTGACCATTTCCACAGCGCCGTGCGACCCGTCCGCTTCGTTGGTGAGCGAAATCCGGCGCATCACGAAGCTCGGCGTTCTCGATGTGCGAGACCGCCTTTCCACCGGGAAGCCCGTGTTCGATCAGGCGCTTTTCTCCGATCGAACGGAAGACGTCTTTGCCAAAGCGCGTGCGGTGCTTGCTGCACTGGAGCGCTGCGGGCATCGGCCTCTTGTCAGTGAGGCTGGCCGGCCCATCACTCCCGAGATCCTGCGAAACATCCTGCAGGCATCAGAGGAAGGGGCCGAGGAGCTTCGCCGGCTCGATGATTTGGGACATGCATGATGAAACACAAGAACTTGCCTGATCGGGCTGACATTCACGCGGAGTTGGCTGAACAGGATGCGCTGATCCAGGCGGTGATGCGTGGCGAAGAGAAGGCGTGTGTCCAATGCGGTGGCGGACTTGTTTTTACTTTGCGGGGTAATGGAGCCAGTGCGGACATTCGATGTGATGCGGGATGTACGAAGTACCACCTGACCATGGCACCAAGGCACCCGTCGATCTAGTAGCGCAGCAGCATCACCGTCGAATCCGCTATCCGAACGGACATTCTCGAAACTTCGTCATTGCCGTCCGCTCTTCTCCAGAAGGAAAGAGGATTCAGCCTTCGCCTTGATCCCGCCGAGCGCCTCTCGCCGCATCATTGAGGCAGCGATTGCACGCACCGGCATGGATGTATTCGTTACCCACACGCCTCAACACCGGGAGCAGAAAAAATGACAGACCCCAAGCAGATCGTTCGAGACGGCTATGACAAGGTGTCCCTCGCCTACCGAAGCGGCAACGAGGCGGACGACGATCCCGTCTACGCGCGATGGACCGCACGTCTGGCCAACGACCTCGCGCCGTCCGCCCGCCTCCTAGACCTGGGCTGCGGCTGCGGCGTTCCGACCACCCGGGCGCTTGCCGCGCTCGGCAGCGTGGTCGGCGTGGACATCTCGCCAGTACAGATCGAGCGCGCCAGGTCGCTCGTACCCGCGGCCGAATTCCTGTGCGAAGACATGTCGGCGCTACGCTTCCCGCAGGGCTCGTTCGATGCGGTCGTTTCCTTCTACGCGATCATCCACGTCCCCCTGGAAGAGCAGCCCGATCTCTTCAAGCGCATCGCGAGCTGGCTGAAGCCGGGCGGCCTCTTCGTCGCCACTTTGGGAAGCGGTGCCTGGACCGGCACGGAGCAGGACTGGCTGGGGGTCGAGGGCGCCGAGATGTACTGGAGCCACGCGGATTCGCAGACCTACAAGGCCTGGCTTGCGGAAGCCGGGATGGAATTGCTCACCGATGAGCACATCGCCGAGGCAGGAAGCCCGCTGGGCCACCACGTGTTCTACGCGAAGCACAAGCCTGGTTCACTGGAATGACGCGATGAGAAGGACGAGGCCGCCAACGGCCGCGGCGACCAGCGCGCAGATGCCGGCGGCAGCCAGCAGATGCGTCGCCTGGCGCCGGTCGTCGACGGCGGAGTCGTGCCGGAAGCCGCGCAGCAGGCCGCCGGCCAGCGCGAAGACGTGAAGCAGCGCCCCGAAGGCGGCGAGCACGCCGGCGGCCAGGGCGAAGCCCAGCGCGGCCCACGACAGGGTCACGATGACCTTGGCGATCATGGCAGCGCGGTGGGGCTTGTCGCCGTCGAGCCGTCCCGGGGGCCGGTGCACGGTGGCTTGCCAGCGTTCATGAGCAAAGACATCCCCGGTGCTACGAAGGCAGGCCCTCGGCATGCGCGGGAAAGCGCAGGCCGAACGAAGTGCCATCGGCCACCGTCGACCTCACGCTCATATCGCCGCCGTGCGCGCGCGCGATCTCGCGGACGATGAAGAGGCCCAGCCCGACGCTGCGGACGGTGTTGCTGCCGGTCTCGCCGCGGACCATGGGTTCGAACATGTCGGCCAGCACCGCGTCGGGAATGGGCGCGCCGAGATTGCGCACCACGATCTCGGCCGTGGCGCCGGCCACGCCCGAACGGACGAACACGGGCGTGTCGACCTGGCCGTAGGCGGCCGCGTTGCTCACGAGGTTGCCGATCAGCTGCGCGAGACGGTCGGCGTCCGCCACGCAGGCGCTGTCGCCTTCGGACGCGAACTCGATCGTGCGGCCCGGGTAGGCCAGCCGCAGCTCCGACAGCGCGCCGTCGACCACCTCGTGCAGGTCGACCGCCCGGCGGTTGACCGTGAGCCCCTGGCCCACGCGCGCCTGGGTGAAGTCGAGAAGCTCCTCGATCAGCCGCTGCGCCCGCTCGGCCGAATTGCGCACATGCCCCAGGATGCGGGTGCGGCGTTCGCCGTCCACGCGCTCGAGCATCTGAACCCCCATGAGAATGGCCGACAGCGGGTTGCGCAGGTCATGGCTCACGATACCGACCATCTGCTCGGCGAACAGCGCCCGGTCGCGCATCAGGCTGCGTGTTTCGCGCTCGGCTTCGAGCAGCGCATCGGCCTTGCGTCTGGCGCCCATCAATTCGCGCTCGTAGCGGTTGCGGTCCTCGGCGACGAAGGCCGCGATCTCGTCGAACTCGCCTTCGGGTCGTTGGCGCCGGCGGGCGTTGAGGATCATGGGGATCGTTCGTCCGTCGCGATGGCGAAGGTCGAACTTCACCTCGGCCAGCGATCCCTGCATCTGCAGCGAAGGCGCCCAATGCGTCTGATGGAAGATCCGGCCGCCGATCGTGAAGAGCTCCTGCAATCGCTTCGCGCCGACGAGTTCGTCGCGAGGGATGCCGATCCAGTCGCAGAACGTGCCGTTGGCCTTGACGATCGTGCCGTCGAGCCTCGTCACGATCAAGCCGCACGGTGCCTCGTCGAAGAGGCCGGCGAGGTCGGGGATGGCCTGCGTCATCCGGCTCGGGCCCGCGGCAGCGCATCGAGGAAGGCCTCGATCGCATCGCAGCACGCATCGGGCGCGCTCAGGTGAGGGCAATGGCCGACGTTCTCGACGACGCGCAAGGTGCTGTGGGGCACGACCTCGTGGACGTAGCGGCCGACGACCGGTGGCGCGATCAGGTCCTCGGACGACTGGATGATGAGCGTGGGCGTGCGCAGCTTCGCCAGGTCTTCGCGGTTGTCGGACAGGAAGGTGACCCTCGCGAACTGCTTGGCGATGTCGGGATCGGTGCGACAGAAGCTCGCCGAAAGCTCTTCACTGAGCTCCGGGCGTTCGGGCACGCCCATGATGGCGGGCGCCATGCTGCTCGCCCAGCCGAGGTAGTTGCTGTCGAGCGTGTCCAGCAGCGAGTCGATGTCCTCGCGCGCGAAGCCGCCCACGTAGTCGCCGTCGTCGATGTAGCACGGCGAAGGGCCGATCATCACGTTCGCCGCGAAGGTGCCGGGCGACTTCAGTTCGGCGAGCACCCCGATCATGCCGCTGACCGAATGGCCCACGAAGATCGCCGGCCCCGCGGCCACGTCGCGGACGACCTCGAGCAGGTCGTCGGCATAACCCTCGAGGCTCGAATACTTCGCGCCATCGTAGGCATCGAGGTCCGATTGGCCCGCGCCCACCAGGTCGAAGGTCACCACCTTGTAGCGGTCCGCGAACCGTGGCGCCATGAGCCGCCACATGTTCTGGTCGCACCCGAATCCATGGGCGAAGACGAGGGTCGCCGGTCCCGAACCCTGGATCCGGATGTTGTTTCGATGGTGGACGTTCATGAAAAGCTCAGACGAAGTCTGAGGCGAAGAGATGGCGGGAGCAGCCAGAAGTATCCATTTTGCGCCGATTCGGTGAACGTCAGGCGCTGGCTCAAGGCCGGCGCGCGCGTGTCGATGTCGGAGCCTTCGCCGGCCTGGCCGCCTTGACGCTCGAGCGACTCGCCAGCGCCAGCATCTCCAGAAACGCCGCCGCCGCGGGCGAGAGACTGCGCCCCGCGCGCCGGATCACGCCGATGGTGCGCCCGATCTCGGGCCGCTCGAGCCGCACCCCGACCACCGCGGCCGGCTTGCGCGGCAGCGTGAGCTGCGGCACCACGGCCACGCCGAGGCCGTTCTCGACCATGCCGATCAGCGTGGAGACGTGGCGCACCTCGCACACCGGGCGCGGCAGCGGCGGCAGCTCGGCCAGGGCCTGGTCGATGAACAGGCGGTTGCGGCTGGCCTGCGAGACGCGCGCATGCGGGTACTGCGCGAGCTCCTCCCAGCCCACGGACTTGCGCCGCGCCAGCGGGTGGTCCGCGGGGCAGGCCAGCACGTAGGGCTCCTTGAGCAGCGGCGTGAACTCCACCTCGGGGTCCTGCATGCCGATGTAGTTGAGCGCGAAATCGGCCTCGCCCTGCTTCACGCTCGCGAGCACCTCGTCGGCGCCCTCCTCGATGATGCGCACCAGCACATGCGGATGGCGCGCGCGGAAGGCCTGGATCACGGGCGGCATGAAGTGGTGCACGGTCGACAGCACGCAGCCGATGGTGACGTCGCCGGCCTCGAGCTCGGCCGCGTCGCGCAGGCTCAGCACCGAGCGGTCGAGGTCGTCGACCAGGCCGCGGATCTGGCCGAGGAAGCGCCGGCCCAGCAGGGTGAGCTCGACGCTGCGCGTGGTGCGGTCGAACAGGCGCACGCCCAGCAGCTCCTCGAGGTGCGAGATGCGCCGCGACAGCGCGGGCTGCGACAGGTGCAGGGTGCGTGCCGCTGCGGCGAAGCTCTGCAGCTCGCCCACGGTGACGAAGGCGCGCAAGTCGGCCAGCGAGGGCTTCAGCATTTCAGCTCACTCATGCAGTTCATGCAATAAACCCCCAAAAACTTGCAATTTACTGCAATGACGCCCAGGCAGAAGATGCGCGGCAGAACAAGGAGACACCGACATGCAACGCCGCCAACTGCTGCTGACCGCTTCCGCGGCCTCAGCCGCCATCGTGATGCCCCGTTTCGCGATCGCGCAGGACTTTCCGAGCAAGCCGATCCGCTACATCGTGCCGGTCGCCGCCGGGGGCGGCAACGACATGATCGCCCGCGTGGTCGCTGAACGCTGGGGCCGCGCGCTGGGCCAGCCCTTCGTGATCGACAACCAGAGCGGCGGCGGCGGCGTGGTGGCCTGCCAGAACACGGCGCGCGCCGCGGCCGACGGCTACACGCTGATGCAGGGCTATGTGGCGACCCACGGCACCACGCCCGCGACGCGCCGCGTCAGCTACAACGCGATCAAGGACTTCACGCCGATCGGCATGATCGGCGCCACGCCCAACGTGCTGGCCATCAATGCCGACGTGCCCGCCAAGACCGTGGCCGAGTTCGTCGACTACGTGAAGCGCAACCCCGGCAAGGTGAGCTACGGCTCGGCCGGTGCGGGCTCGCTCACGCACATGACGATGGAGCTGTTCAAGCAGGAGACCGGCGTGGTCATGGTGCACGTGCCGTACCGCGGCATCGCGCCGGCCATCAACGACGTGCTCGGCGGCCAGACCCAAGCCATGTTCCCGGGGCTCGCGGCGGCGCTGCCGCACCTGCGCTCGGGCCGCATGCGCGCGCTGGCCGTCACCGGCGGCAAGCGCAGCGCGCAGCTCAAGGACGTGCCGACCATGGACGAGGTCGGCTTCAAGGGCTTCGATGCGATGCAGTGGTACGGCTCGGTCGGCCCCGCGGGCATGCCGGCCGATGTGGTGCGCCGCCTCAACGAGACCCAGGTCGCGGTGCTCAAGGCGCCCGACCTCGCCGAGAAGCTCGCCAGCGAGGCCGTCGAGCCCTGGCCGATGACGCCCGATCAGTTCGGCAAGTACATCGGCTCGGAGATCGCGCGCTGGACCGCGCTCGCCAAGGCCCGGAACATCCAGCTCGACGAGTAGGCCCGGCCGCTCCCCTTTCCCTTTTTCAACGCAACCAGCAAGAACTCCAGTGGCCCGCAACACGCACGTTTCCGCCGACACCTCGGCCCCTCCCGTCACCGCCATCCTGGCCCGCTTCGTCGCCACGCATCCCTCGCGCGGCTGGAGCGACGCGGTCGAGCGCGAAGCACACCGCACCTTCTACAACTGGCTCGGCTGCGCCATCGGCGCCGCGCGCCACGAGGCGGCCGAGGCCGCGATCGCCGCCGTGCGCATGCTCGAGCCGGCGCCGCAGGCCAGCGTGCCGGGCCGCGCCGACAAGGTCGACATGGCGAGCGCGGCACTGCTCAACGGCATCACCTCGCACACCTTCGATTTCGACGACACGCACCTGAAGACCATCATCCATCCGGCCGGCCCGGTCGCCTCGGCGCTGCTCGCACTCGGCGAGCACCGCGGGGCCTCGGGCCGCCAGCTGATCGACGCGCTGGTGCTCGGTATCGACGTGGCCTGCCGCATCGGCAACACCATGTACCCTGACCACTACGACCGCGGCTGGCACATCACGGGCTCGACCGGCATGCTCGGCGCGGCCGCGGGTTGCGCGCGGCTGCTGGGGCTGGACGAACACCGCACGGCGATGGCGATCGGCATCGCGGCCTCGCAGCCCGTGGGCCTGCGCGAGCAGTTCGGCACCATGACCAAGCCCTTCCATCCGGGCGCCGCGGCGCGCGCGGGCCTGATGTCGGCGCTGCTCGCGAGCCAGGGCTTCACGGCCAGCGAACGCGCGCTCGAGGCGCCGCGCGGTTTCGTGCAGGTGGCTTCCGACAAGCGGGCCTGGCACGAGGTCACCGACGAGCTCGGCGAGCGTTTCGAGATCTCCTTCAACACCTACAAGCCCTTCGCCTGCGGCATCGTGATCCATCCGAGCATCGACGCCTGCGTGCGGCTGCGCGCGCAGGGCATCGCGCCCGAGGACGTGGAGCGCATCGAGCTGCGCGTGCATTCGCTGGTGCTCGAGCTCACGGGCAAGAAGGAGCCGAAGGATGGCCTGCAGGGCAAGTTCAGCGTCTACCACGGCTGCGCCGTGGGCCTGATCCATGGCCGCGCGGGCGAGGAGGAGTTCTCGGATGCGATGGTCAACGACCCGCGCGTGGTTGCGCTGCGCAACCGGGTGCAGGCGGTGGTCGACGACGGCATCGCGGAAGAATCGGTGCACGTGAGCGCGCTGCTGCGCGACGGCCGGCGCGTCGAGGTGCAGGTCGATCACGCGATCGGCTCGATGCACAACCCGCTCTCCGATGCGCAGCTCGAGGCCAAGTTCGACGCGCTCGCGGTGCCGCTGCTCGGCGCGGAGCGTTCGGGCCGGATCACCGAGGTGTGCCGCACGCTGGCCGCGCTGCCCGACCTGCGCACGCTGACCGCACTGACCGCGCCTTCGGCTTGAACAGGAGGCACGCATGACGAACCAAAGCATTCCGGCACTTCGCATCGGCATCCTCGACGGCGACGACATCGGCCACGAGATCGTGCCGGCCTCGGTCGACATCGCGCGCGCGGCCGCCGAGCTGCACGGCGTGGCCATCGACTGGCATCCGCTGCCGATCGGCGCACGCGCGCTCCAGACCCACGGCCACACCCTGCCGCCGGGCACGCTCGAGACCCTGCGCACGCTCGACGGCTGGCTCCTCGGGCCCATCGGCCACCGCGCCTATCCCAAGGGACCGAACGCGATCAACCCGCATCCGATCCTGCGCAAGACCTTCAACCTGTTCGCCAACGTGCGGCCCACGCGCTCGTACCCGGACATCGGCTGCCTGCACGACGGCGTCGACCTGGTGATCGTGCGCGAGAACAACGAGGGCTTCCAGCCCGACCGCAACATGGTCGCGGGCTCGGGCGAGTTCCGGCCCAACGACGAGGTCACGCTGTCGGTGCGCGTGATCACCCGCACCGGCAGCCGGCGCGTGGCGCGCGCGGCCTTCGAACTCGCGCGCCAGCGCCGCAAGCATCTGACCTATGTGCACAAGGACACCGTGTTCAAGCTCGGCTGCGGCATGTTCGTCGAGGAGTGCAGGAAGCTCGCCGAGGAGTACCCCGACGTGCGCGTCGACGACGTGATCGTCGACACCTTCGCGATGCGGCTGGTGCGCGACCCGCAGAGCTTCGATGTGGTGGTCACGACCAACATGTTCGGCGACATCCTCTCGGACGAGGCGGCCGGCCTGGTCGGCGGCCTCGGCATGGCGCCGGGGCTGTGCATCGGCGACGGCGACATCGCGATGGCGCAGGCCACGCACGGCTCGGCGCCCGACATCGCGGGCCAGGGCATCGCCAATCCCTACGCGATGATCGAGTCGACGCGCATGCTGTTCGACTGGCTGGGCCACAGCCGCGGCAACGAGGGCGCGGTGCGCATGGCAACATCGATGTCGCGCGCCACCACGGCCGCGCTGGCCGATCGTTCGGCGCGCACCGGCGACATCCGCGGCAGCGGCAACACGGTGGCGTTCACGCAGGCCGTGCTGCGCAACCTGAGTGCCTGAAGGGAAATCTCTCGATGACCGAAGTGGCCACCATGCAGTCCTTCTGGATGCGGATGAGCGAGGCGGGCGGCGTGCTCGAGCAACGCGAGGTGCCGGTGCCCACCGCGGGCCCGGGACAGTTGCTGGTGCGCCTGCATGCGGCATCGCTCAATCGCGGCGAGTTCCTGGCGAGCCGTGGCGCTTCGGGTGCCTGGCGCCCGGCCGGCGGGGAGGGTGCAGGCAGGGTGGTCGATGCTGGAAATGCCGTTAGTGGATTTCAAGTCGGCGATCGCGTGATGGGCCGCTGCGCCGGGGCCTTCGCGGAGTACGCGCTGATGGAAGCGGCCGAGGCCATGGCGGTGCCGCAGGCGCTGTCGTGGGAAGAGGCCGCGAGCATTCCGCTGGCCTTCCTGGTCGCGTTCGACATGCTGGTGCTGCAGGGCCGGCTGCAGCCCGGCGAATGGCTGCTGGTCAACGGCGTGTCCTCGGGCGTCGGGGTGGCGTCGCTGCAACTGGGCAAGGCGCTCGGCGCGCGCGTCATCGGCACCTCGGGCTCGGCCGACAAGCTCGCGGCCCTCGCGCCGCTGGGGCTCGATGTCGCGCTGCCCACCCGCGCCGCCGATTTCGCGCCGGCCGTGCTGCGGGCCACCGGCGACAAGGGCGCGAACCTCGTCGTCAACACGGTCGGCGGTTCGGTGTTCGTCGAGAACCTGCGCGCGATGGCCTTCGAGGGGCGGCACGCGACCGTGGGCCATGTCGATGGCGTGCTGCATGCCGAGCTCGACCTCGAGGCTCTGCATGCGCGGCGGCTCACGCTGTTCGGCGTGTCGAACAAGCTGCGCAGCAAGGCCCAGCGCGCCTCGGGCGTGCCGCGTTTCGTCGCCGAGGTGCTGCCGCTGTTCGCGGCCGGGCGCATCCGGCCGCGCATCGACCAGGTGGTGGCGTTCGCCGAGCTGCCGACGGCCAAGGACCGCATGGAGGCCGGCGCGCACGTCGGGAAGATCGTGCTGCGCATGCCGGGAGCGGGCTGAGACTTAGGGCACGACCGCGAGCAGCTTGATTCCAGCCTGCTCCAGCTCGTCGGCCAGAACGGTTTCTGCCACGAAGATCGCGGCCCCCTCATAGCGCAGGGCCGCAGTCGCGTCGAACAGCTCGGCGACCACGGTCTCGGGCGGTGTGCCGGCGGGAAGATCGAAGATGCCGTTGCCCGCGATGCTGTCGATCACCTGCTGGCGCCCCGACTGCATGGCCAGGGCGAGCGACTGGACGCAGAGGCTGCTGAGGTCGGGTTCTTCCACGAGGTACTTGAAGGCGTACTCGATGTCGGTGTTCGCGACCCGCGCGACCCATCGTCCTTGCCCGATCTCGAGAATCAGCAGGTCGTTCATGGCTTGCCTCCCGTGTAGTCGCTGATGGTCACGGTCAGGTCGAGCGCCGTGTGCCACGACTGCGCGCGGCCGATGGCCGCGAGGCCGCCGACGTGCCCGTCGGCGAAGAAGGTCCTGGGGTCCGACGGATCCGAGCCCGAGCGTGCCCATTGCGGATCCCGGCCCGGGTTGTTGTCCCAGCACACGTCCCAGTACGGGCGCTTGCCCATGCCGAAGACCTGCACCGGCGCGACGATCCGCACGCCGAAGCGCACCGGGATCTCGGGGCTGTACCAGGTGACGTAGGCGTTGTTGGCGCCGTCGGCGATCCACGAAAACGCGATCTGGCAGATGTCCAGCGTCTCCATGCCCGAACGGGCCTTGAGCACCGGCCCCGGCGAGGAGGTCACGCTGCCGAGCGCGAAGTCCTTGGTGTAGCCGGTGACGTCGCGCCGGAGCTCGAACTTCGAGTAGTTGACGAAAGTGATCTTGATCTCGCCGCTGTCGACGGCCGCGCTCGGGACCAAGGACGCGTTGGCGACGATGTCGGGCGATAGATGCATGTCGGTCATGGAATTGCTCCTCCTGCTCTGCAATCGGCCTGTGCGATGGTGTGAAACGCGGGCCCGCTTTTCTCTGGTGAAGAAGCGCGGCATTTCGCCGGTCCCGGTGAGCGGCCGAGGAACTCGCCTGGACATCGCGGTAAGCGTAGGCAGGCCGGTCGATGCGGGGAATCCCCGAAACCAAGTAAACGCCCGGGCGGGCCGGGCGCAACCCTCAGGCGTGTTCCGTGCGCACGAACACGATGTCCTTCACCAACGGCTCGAACGGCACGCAGAGGCTGGCGATGTTCGCGTCGCGATCGGTCAGGAAGCTCAGGGGCAGCCCGTCGGGCAGCAGCGGGTGCAGCGCCGCGGGCAGCTCGAAGGTCTCGTGGTGCCGGTGGCGCAAGGCCGCGGACAGGCCGCGCCATGACCAGTGCAGCGTTGCGTCGCGCGCCTCGATCGTCATGAGGCCATAGGCCGGGTGCAGGTAGTGGCCGGCATAGGCTTCGAGCGCGTGGGCCGGTCGGGTGCCCGGGTGGCGCGTCCGCGCCTGCTCCGCCTGATGGGCCTGCATCCAGGCCAGCGACTGTTCGCGCTGCACGCGGCCGCGGTCGCGCCAGTCGATCGGGTCGCGGCCGCGCAGCCGGTCGATGACATGCCAGGTCAGGGGCCTGGCCACGCCCTCGTTCGGGCTGCGGTTGGTCAGCACGGCGATGCCGATGCCGGCGTCCGGCACCAGGGTCATGAGCGCGCCCCAGCCGGGCAGGCCGCCGCCATGGAAGACCAGCCGGTCGCCCCGGTAGCTGTGGCAGCGAAAGCCGAAGCCGTAGTGCGCCTCGCCGAATTCGCCGCCGGCCGAGTTCGGGCAGTGGACGTGCGGCGCATGCAGCAGATCGACGAGCGCGGCCGGCAGCAGGCGCACGCCATCGATCTCGCCCCTGCCCAGATGCAGGCGCATCCAACGCGCGAGCTCGGCGACCGAGGTGCTGATCCCGCCCGCGGCGACGGGTCGGAACGCAAGGCGGGGCGCGGGCCGCCGCACGTCCTCGCGCACCATGTAGGGCCGTGCCGGCTCGGGCGAAGCCTCGAGCTCGTCGAGCGTGAAACCGAGCGTCATGCCGAGCCTGTCGCCCAGCCGCGCGCGGATGAACGCTTCGTACGTGGTGTCGCCGACGCGTTCGATCAGCAGCCCGAGCACGTTGTAGCCGAGGTTGCTGTACTGGTGGGCGGTGCGGATGTCGAGGTTGGGCTCCAGATGCCGCATGTCGGCCATCATCCGGGCCGGCGAGCGGTCGCCGGGGAGGTACATCCAGTCGTGCGCCGGCAGGCCGCTGTGGTGCGTGAGCAGGTCGCGCACCGTGATGCGTTCGGTGGCGACCGGGTCGTGCAGGCGGAACTCGGGCAGGTAGTCGCGCACCGGCCGCGTCCAGTCGAGCCGGCCCTCGTGGTGCAGGAGCCCGAGGGCGGTCGCGGTGAAGGACTTGGTGATCGAGCAGATCAGGAAGCGGGTCGCGGCGGTCACGGGCAGGCCCGACTCGAGGTCGCGCTGTCCGTAGGCTCTGGTGAGCACGACCTGGCCGTCCTGGACGACGGCGAGCGCGGCGCCGGGCACCTTCCAGTCGGCCATGAGCGCGGGGGCGAGGCGATCGAGTTCGGAACCGAGCGCCGCCATCGATGGGCCGGAAGAATGAACCATGGTCGAGCTCCTCGCCTTCGCGTGCGCAACGCTGGCGTGCGGTGAATCTTATCGAGCCTGTGGCCTCGCGCGGGCGCCTTGCTCGGGCGATGCGGCCGTCTGGCGCTGCAACGTGAACCCGATCTCGTTGACGCCTGGCGTACCGTGCACGAAGGTCTCGCCCCCATGCATGCGCGCAATGGCCCGCACGATCGCCAGCCCGAGCCCGAAGCGTTCGCCGGTCCTGGGCCGCGAGCTGTCGCCGCGCCAGAAGCGCTCGAACATGTGCTGCCGCACCTCTTCCGCAATCGCATCGCCCGGGTTGGCGACGGTGATGCGCGCGCCCTTCGGCAGTGCTTCGATGCGCAAGCCGATCACGGCTTCCACCGGCGCATGCCGTGACGCGTTCGTCAGCAGGTTCACGAGCGCGCGGCGCAGCAGCACGCGGTTGACCGGCACCGAGGCATCGCCCTCGATCTCGAGCCGCTGGCGCTTCTCCTCGAGGAAGACCTCGACGAATTCGCCGACCTGCCGCGCCTGCTCGCCCAGCGAGAGTTCGCGCAGGTCCTCGGCGGCGTCGCCGCGGTCGGCGCGCGCGAGGAACAGCATGTCGTTGACCATCGAGCCCAGCGTGCGCAGCTCCTCGAGGTGCGACTCGAGCACCTCGCGCATCTCGTCCCGGGGCCGGTCGCGCGCGAGCGCGAGCTCGGCGCCGTTGATCATGATGGCCAGCGGCGTGCGCAGCTCGTGCGCCACGTCGGCATTGAAGCCCTCGAGCTGGGTCCACGCATCCTCCATGCGCGCCAGCACCTCGTTGAAGCGCAGGGCCAGCGGCAGCAGCTCGGTGCTGTCGGCCGGCAGGGTCAGCCGCTGCGACAGCCCGCCGGGGCGTATCACCGCGGCCTCGCGCGACAGGTCCGCGAGCGCGCGCAGGCCGCGCCGCGTGGCGATGGCGCCGAGCGCCACGGTGCACAGCACGCCGAGCGCGCCGACCAGCAGGCCGTAGTTGTCGTAGCGGTCGAGCATCTCGGCGCGCGGCCGCGGATCCATGCCGATCAGCACCTGCGCGCCCGGAAAGATGGCGTGCTCGTCGAGCCGGTAGTGCGCGCCGCGCAGCACCACGCCGTCCTGTCGCTGCAGCCAGACCTTGTTGCCTTCGCCGCGCAGCGTGGGCGGCATCGGCTCGGCGCCGTAGAGCATCTCGCCGTCGCGCGCGATCAGCCACACGTTCCAGCGGTAGCGCCCGCCCACGCTGGTGGCCGCGAGGTGGCGCCGCAGCATCGGCAGGTCGGCTGGCGTGCGCACCTCGTCGATGAAATGCTGCACCACCTCGGTCTTGCCGCTGAGGTCCGAGCGCTCGTCGGCGATCAGCACCTGCTCGAGCGCCTTGTGCAGCAGGTAGCCGGTGGCCGCGAACACCGCGACCGCGACCACCGCCAGCATCAGCACCAGGCGCGCCGAGATCGACCCGAAGCGCACCCGCGGTGCCTTCACGCGGACTCCAGCACGTAGCCCATGCCGCGCACGGTGCGCAGCATCGGGGTCTCGAAAGGCTCGTCGAGCTTGGCGCGCAGGCGGCGCACCGCCACCTCGACCACGTTGGTGTCGCTGTCGAAGTTCATATCCCACACCTGCTCGGCGATCACGGTGCGCGACAGCACCTCGCCGCGGCGCCGCATCAGCAGCGCCAGGATCAGGAACTCCTTGTTGGTCAGCTCGAGCGCCTGGCCGCCGCGCGAGGCCTTGCGCCGCGCGAGGTCCAGCTGCAGCTCGCCCAGGGTCAGCACGGTGGGTTCCGAGGTGCCGCCCGAGCGCACGCCGCGTCGGCGCAGCGCGGTCAGGCGCGCCAGCAGCTCCGAGAACGCGAAGGGCTTGACCAGGTAGTCGTCGGCGCCGTCCTGCAGGCCGCGCACGCGGTCCTCGACCTGGTCGCGCGCCGTCAGCATGAGCACCGCCACGTCCTTGGTGGCGCGGATCGCCTTGAGCACCGCGAAGCCGTCGAGGCCGGGCAGCATCACGTCGAGCACCACGATGTCGTACTCGCCGTTCACCGCGAGGTGGCGGCCGTCGATGCCGTCGGCCGCGACGTCGACGACGTAGCCGTTCTCGGTGAGTCCCTTGCGCAGGTAGTCCGCCAGCTTGGGATGATCTTCGACGACGAGCACGCGCATGTTGTGTCCTTCCGGGGGCCGCCGCCGGCGGCTCGACCGGCGCGGCGGTTCCGCAGTCTATCGCCGGGCCGCGCGTTCAGCGCCGGCCCTGCGCCGCCTTCACGATCAGGTCGGCCACCGCCTGGGGCTGCGACAGCAGCGACACATGGCTGGCGTCGAGCTCGACGGTGCTGGCCATCATGCGTTTCGCCATGAAGCGCTGCAGCTCGGGATCGATGGTGCGGTCCTGGCGCGAGACGGCATACCAGGTCGGCTTGTCGTGCCAGGCCGCCGCGGTGGTCCTGGCGGTGGTGATGGCGCGCGCGAACGGTTGCTGCACCGCGTAGTAGGCCAGCGCCTCGGCCGGCGGCAGGTCGCCCGCGAAGTCCTTCACGAAGGCCGGTTGGCTCAGCGAACCCCAGCCGTTGGTGTCCCACTGCAGGCCGGCACCGGCGGGCGCGGCGGCGAACTTGCGCGTGAGAGCCGGGTAGTCCTCGCCGGCATCGGGCGCGCGTGCCGCGATGTAGACCAGGCCCGCCACGTGCGGGTCGGTGCCCGCCTCGCTGATCACCATGCCGGCGTACGAATGGCCGACCAGCAGCGTCGGGCCGTCCTGCTGCGCCAGCACGCGCTTGACCGCGTCGACGTCGTCCTGGAAACCGCTCAGCGGGTTCTGCACCGAGGTCACGTGCAGGCCCTGGGCCTGCAGCAGCGGAATCACCTTGCCCCAGCTCGAGCCGTCGGCATAGAGGCCGTGCACCAGCACCACGTTGTGGACGGCGACCGGCGCCGAAGGCGCCGTCTGCGCACTGGCGGCGGCCGCGGAGAAGACACCGGCGAGGGCGATGGCCGCGATGCGGCCCATGAGGGTTCTGCGATGCATGAAAGGCTCCAGGTTCTGGCGGCGCCGGTTGCGGCGCCGCGGGGTCATGCAGTGACGACCGGCACTGCTCTGGAGCGGACTGTGGCGCCAGGCCATCGACCTGGATCGCACATTTCGATTACAAAAATGTCATCTGGCCGGTGCCAGCCGCTGCAGCATGGCGTGCCAGGCCCGCTGGTCGGGATCGGTCTGCCCCTTCATGCGGTTGCCGTCGCCGCTCTCGAGCTGCCGCAGCGTCTTCTGCCGGATGGCCTCGGGGATCGCGCGCACGGGCCGTCCGGTCGAGAGCACCGCGATCTGCGCCCGGCAGGCCTTCTCGAGCGCGAGCATGGTCAGCACCGCATCCGCCACGCTGCGCCCCACGGTCAGCAGGCCGTGGTTGCGCAGGATCAGCACCTTGGCGCTGGCACCGAGGTCGGCCACCAGGCGCTCGCGTTCGTCGAGGTCGAGCGCGATGCCCTCGAAGTCGTGATAGGCCACGCGCTGGTGGAACAGCAGCGACCACTGGTTGAGCGGTAGCAGCCCTTCCTCGAGCGTCGACACCGCCACGCCGGCCACCGTGTGGGTGTGCAGCACGCAGGCGGCATCGTGGCGCGCCGCATGGATCGCGCTGTGGATGGTGAAGCCCGCGGGGTTCACGTCGTGCGGCGAGTCCTCGAGCTGGCGGCCCTCGAGGTCGATCTTCACCAGCGAGCCGGCCGTGACGTCGCGAAACAGCAGGCCGAAGGGATTGATCAGGAACTGGTTGTCGGCATCGGGCACGCGCGCGGAGATGTGCGTGTAGATGCTGTCGTCCAGGCCGTGCAGCGCGATCAGCCGGTAGGCGGCGGCGAGGTCGCAGCGCACCGCGATCTCGGCCTGCGAGCGGTCCGGTCCGGCGGCGTCCGCCGCATAGGCACCATGCATCGGGGTCATCGTTCGCGCTCCTTCGTCTCAGGAGATGGCGCAGGCCTTGGCCTGGCGGATCACCGCTTCGTGGTCGTAGCGGTCCACGCGTTCGGCGAAGCCGGGCGTGCGGATCACGAAGGTCTCGGGCGCCACCTTCCGGTCGATCACCTTGTTGTCGAACAGGAAGTCCTGCATGCGCTGGAAGCCGGCCGCATCGACGCGGCCCCAGGCCTGGCCGCCGTCAAGCTGCCTTGCCTTGTCCATCGATCCGACCACCGCTGCCACCAGCCGGTCGTCGTTGCGTGCCAGCGTGGCCTCGTCGGCGCCGGTGGGCTTGCTCTGCGGGAAGCGCTTCCAGTGCAATTGGCGCGCGCACTGCGGATTG
Organism: Variovorax sp. 20P10.2.4; assembly: GCF_058244205.1. Taxonomy (NCBI): domain Bacteria; kingdom Pseudomonadati; phylum Pseudomonadota; class Betaproteobacteria; order Burkholderiales; family Comamonadaceae; genus Variovorax; species Variovorax sp. 20P10.2.4. The sequence continues at coordinate 3,452 of NZ_JBZAYE010000036.1, read as the reverse complement.
GTGGCGGTGAACAGGCTGGCCTTGGCCACGCCGCGCGCGATGGCCTCGACCATCGCCGGGTCGCTGTCGATGATGCGCTGCGTGGTCGCGAGGCTGAAGTCGGCGAAGGTCTCCCAGGCGGGGTCCGACAGGTAGCGCAGCCGGCCGCCGGCATTCTCGAAGCCCACCAGCGCCGTGTGCCAGAACATCAGCCCCTGCACCCGGTTGGCGCGCAGCGCCTCCAGCGCGGGTGCGCCGGTGCCCACGGCGACGATGGTCACGTCCTTGTCGGGATCGAGGCCGCCGGCGCGCAGCAGCGCCTTGAGCATCGGCAGGCCGCCGCTGGCCAGGCTCACGATGCCGATGTTCTTGCCCTTGAGGTCGGCCACCTTCGCGACCGGTCCGTCGGCCTGCACGCCCACGGCCCAGTCGAGCACGTTGTTCACGCTGATCGCGCGGATCGGCAGGTTGTTCGTCACGTTGGCCTGGATCAGGGCGCCCGCGCTCATCTGCGACAGCGCGATGCTGCCCGCGGCGAGCTGCTGCACCGTCTGCAGCGAACCGGGCGTGGCCACCACCTCGACGTCGTAGCCCTCGTCGCGCCAGTAGCCGAGCGCCAGCGGCATCATGAGCCAGGGATAGGCCGCGTTGAGCACGCTCACGCCGCCGACGGCCAGCGTGACCTTCTTCAGGGGCTTGGCGCTCTGGGCCGATGCGTGCAGCGCGCAGGCCAGGAGCAGCAGCAGGAGGGCGCGCAGGCCGCCGGCGAGGATGCGAGTGGTCATGAGAACTCCAGGGTGAAGTGCGAGGGGAAACCGGGGCTCAGGCGCCGAGCGTGGCGTCCTTCTGCGTCTCGAGCCAGAACACGACCCGCTTGCGGGCGTACTTCATGACCGCATGCAGCACGATGCCCATGGCCGACAGCAGGATGAGGATGGCGAACATGCCTGCCGTGTCCATCGAGAAGGTGCGCTGCAGGATCAGGTAGCCCAGTCCCGCCTGCGCGCCGACGAACTCGCCGACCACGGCGCCTATCACCGACAGCACGATCGACACGTCGAGCCCCGCGAAGATGTAGGGAAGCGCATGCGGCACGCGCGCCATGCGGAAGATCTGCCAGCGCGTCGCGGTGAAGGCCCGCAGCAGCTCGATCTGGTCCGCCGGCGCCGCGCGCAGCCCGACGATGGTGTTGGCCAGCGCCGGAAAGAAGGCGATGGTGGCGGTGATGATCACCTTCGAGGTCATGCCGTAGCCGAACCAGATCACGAACAGCGGCGCGATCGCCACCTTGGGGATGGTCTGGAACGCGACGATGTAGGGATAGAGCGTCTTCTCGACCAGCACGAACTGCGACACCAGCGAGCCCAGCACCAGCCCGAGGCCCGCGCCGACCGCGAAGCCCGCGAGCGTCTCGTAGGCGGTCACGCCGAAGTGGTAGGTGAAGGCGTTGGAGATCAGTCCGCTCCACAGCGCCAGCGCGACCGCCGAGGGCGGCGGCACCACGAGCGCGGAGACGTCGAGCGCGCGCACCGCGAGCTCCCAGCCGCCGACCACGACGATGAACAGCGCGATGGCCAGCGGGATCTCGGGCCGGGCGATGCGCCGCGCGGGAGGCGCAGAAGGCGCGGCGGGCAGCACGGTGGAAGCGGTGCGGGTGTTCATGCGTCGAGTGCTCCGAGCGAATGGAAGTGCCTGCGGATGGCCGAGACGTAGCCGCCGAAACGTTCCGAATTGATCATCTCGAGCCGCCGCGGGCGCGGCAGGTCGATCGGCAGGATCTCGGTGATGCGGCCCGGCCGCGGCGACATCACGACCACGCGGTCGGCGAGAAACACGGCCTCGGGGATGCTGTGCGTGACCAGCACCACCGTCTTGCCGCTCTCCTTCCAGATGCGCAGCAGCTCGAGGTTCATGGTCTCGCGCGTCATCGCGTCGAGCGCGCCGAAGGGCTCGTCCATCAGCACGAAGGCCGGGTCGTGCACCAGCCCGCGCGAGATGCCCACGCGCTGCTGCATGCCGCCCGAGAGTTCGGACGGGTACTTGCCCTCGAAGCCCTCGAGGCCCACCAGCTTGAGCAGCGCGCGGGCGCGCGGCTCGTAGACCTTGCGGTCCAGGCGCTGGATCTCCACCGGCACCATCACGTTCTCGAGCACGGTGCGCCAGGGCAGCAGCACCGGTGCCTGCAGCACCACGCCGACGTCGCGGCTCGGTCCGTCGAGCGGGATGTCGCGCGCCTTCACCGAGCCCGAGCTGCGCCGCAGCGTGCCGGCCAGGATCTTGAGCAGGGTGGACTTGCCGCAGCCGCTGGGCCCGACCACGGTGACGAACTCGCCGTCGGCCACCGAGAGGTTCACGTCCTTCAGCGCGTCGATGTCCACGCCGTCGCGCGTGAGGTAGCGCTTGTTGAGTCCAGAGATCTCGATCATGGTGCGTGCCTTTCGAGGTGCGCCCGGCCCGGCCTCACTGCGGGCCTTCGAGCGCGAAGCGCGCGTCGCGCCACTTGAAGGCGGCCTTCAGGCCCTGCGCGCCGGCCACCTTGAAGAACTCGTCGGCCTCGGCCGATTCCGCCATCAGCACCAGCGTGAAGACCTCGGCGCCGTAGTCGATGGTGGACTGGAAGCCGCGCATCTCGTAGGCGCGGTTCAGCCCCATCTTGTTGAGCTGCATCGCGGGCGGCGGAATCATCGACAGCTTGGTCGCCAGCCGCCGGGCCTCGGCCAGCAGCTGGTCGGCCGGCACCACGCGGTTGGCCAGGCCGATGCGCTGCGCCTCCTGCGCGTCCACGCGGTCGCCGGTCAGCAGCAGCTCCTTGGTCTTCTTCATGCCCAGCACCCAGGGCATGATCGCGTAGGGCGGGGCCGACTTGAACTGGATCTCGGGCTCGCCGAACTGCGCGGTGTCGGCGGCCAGCGTGATGTCGCAGACCATCGAGAGATCGCAGGCGCCGCCGAGGCAGAAGCCGTTGACGGCAGCGATCACCGGCAGCCGCGAGCGCCAGATGCGCGACCAGGTGTCGTTGCCCAGCTTCACGTGCTCGCGCCAGTCCTGCACGGTGGTGAACGGCTCCTCGCGCGGGCTGAGGTCGAAGCCCGCGCTGAAGGCGCGACCCGCGCCGGTGACGATGAGGGCGCGCACGGCCGGGTTCGCCTCGAGGCTGTCGAGCGCGTGCTGCATCTCGAGCAGCAACTGGTCGTCGAGCGCGTTCATCTTCTCGGGGCGGTTCAGCGTGAGCGTGGCGATGCTGCCGTCGATGGCGAGCTGGATGGCCTGGTAGTCCATGGGTACTTCCTTTCAGTTGAGCGTCGGTCCGCGCAGCTCGACCAGGGCGTCGAGCACGCGCACGCCCTGTCCCGCGGCAAGCACGGCGACCGGGTTGATTTCGATGGCCTCCACGAGGTCCGCATAGGCCGCGGCGATCTCCGACAGCCGCACCATCAGGGCCTCGAGGGCCACGGCGTCGGCGGGTGCCGCGC